>DAOWHM010000089.1 GCA_030641425.1 Candidatus Bathyarchaeota archaeon
CGGTGTGATGATAGTCTGATGAAGATGAGATTTCCGTCTTCAATGTTCGTTTCAGCGATGATCATAATGACATTTGCTTCTCGGCTTGTCATTGTTATGATGAATCATATAGATCAGATTGTTTACGGTGTTTTGTATCAGTTTGGGTTGCAGTTTAGTTATCAATGGGTCTGGCCTTACTGGATCTTTTCAGCTATGATAATTGGGTTTTCTTGGCTGATCATCATTGCGTCAATTGGGTTAGCGTATTACTTCCTGAAGGCACGGAGACAAGCTCAAAGAACGGTGGAGGGTGGAGGGGAAGAAGATGTGGTGGCGGATGACCGGCAGAAAAGCCTGAGTGAATACGTTGAGCCTACAGACACGTATGTGCCCTCTGAGGAGATAGCTGGGGAAACTGAAGGATTGATCGAGGCGCAGGTTCGCGGGCTTCCTTTGGATTTGCAGAGAGTCCCGATTAAGAAGTATGATGTGAGACGTCCAAAGGATGTTGTTGATAGTCAGTGCTGACTGACTATGCAGTCGCTTAGTCTTCTAGTAGTTGCTTGTTACATGAAGGACATTCTATTAAGACTTGGAAGTTTGGTAGGTTGTCTTTGATGTTGCCTATGGGTCTTGTTAAAGCATTTCCGCAGGATTTGCAGATGAATATTGTTTTGGAGAGTTGTTCCTTTGCTTTCTTGTAGGAGTAGACTCCGAGTATTGTGACTCCAGCAAATGTAAAGGCGAGCGTTCCTTGGATGATTCTTAGGGCTGTCCAGTAGTAGTATGCCCAATCCATGTTGTATGTGAGGCCGTAGTTGTAGAGGGTGTGGTTCACTGTCCAGTCTATCTGCGCGAGAAGGAGGATTATGATGATGATGGCTGCGTCAACTGCTAAGTAAGGGAGTAGACTGGTTAGTTTTCGGGTTCTCACAGTTCAAACCTTTCATACTTCAACATGCAGGTGGATTTATTTCTTTTCGCGAGCATGTGTGAATGTTGCTTCTTCTATGGTTTGTGTTTTTTGAGGTTGTTGGTGTTTTCTGAATTGGACTCTGAGTTGTTGGGTGCGAGAGGTCTGGTAGTGTGGCATGCGTTGCTGGATGTGAGAGTGTTCATCTTTCGGCGCGCTCACTTGTATGTTTCTTCTAGGATTATGTTCTAGTATTCGGTTATAGAGATAAACCTTATTTACTCGCCACATTAGGTGTAAAGGAATCGGTGGCACAATCTACATTTATTGTAGAAAAATGTCGCTGCACTAGGTGAAAACAATTGGGGATTGAGGAGGAGAAAGTGTTCACAGCTTACGTACGAGTTGAAGGACGGGTAACGATCCCGAAAGAGGTCAGGGACGCATTGGACATAAAGAAAGGCGACTTGATCGAATGCCGGGTAGTGAAAGCTAGGTGACCCAGAGAATGTTGAAGTTTTACTCCTTTAAGAAACAAGATTTGATATCGTGGAGACTGAAAGCGTTTAGACGTCGAGTTTGGTATAAAACGTTGAATCATCTTGAGCGAGCGCTCATAAATTCCGTAATAAAAGTTGTCGATAGGGTTCAAAGCGTACTTCTGACAAAGGTTCTAAGCTCAATTGTAAAGAAGCTAGAGGCAGCAATGGAAAGCAGAGTTAAACGTATGATGCGAGAAGTTGGACAAGCACTCGCCCAAAAGATTAGTGTGATCGCCCAATCTTGGGGTAACAAAACAGCTCAGAGATGGAAGGACGATCAGGAATTTGTCAAGTATCTTACCGTGATGCGTATTAACACACCGTCCATCTTTAGCGTGTAGTATGTAGTCTGCATGAGAACAGCCATAGTTCTCGGTACTAGACCGGAGATTATCAAGCTCTCTCCAGTCATACGGGAGTGCGAGCGTCTTAACTTAGATTATTTCATACTTCATACGGGGCAGCATTACTCTTACAATATGGATGAGGTTTTCTTTGAGCAACTTGAGCTTCCCCGGGCTAAGTATAATCTTGATGTGGGATCTGGTTCTCATGCTGAGCAGACTGGGAAGATGCTGATGGGCGTTGAGAAGGTGCTGTTGAAGGAGGAGCCGGATGTGGTTTTAGTTGAGGGTGACACTAACACGGTTCTTGCTGGGGCTCTGGCTGCTGTTAAAATCGGCATTAAGGTTGGGCATGTGGAAGCTGGTTTGAGGTCTTATGATAGAGGGATGCCAGAAGAGATTAACCGCGTCTTGGTGGATCACTGCTCGGACTATTTGTTTGCTCCCACTGAGAAATCGAAAGAGACCTTGATTGGTGAGGGGATTCCGGAGGACAAGATTTTTGTGACGGGTAACACGGTTGTGGATGCTGTTTTTCAGAACTTGGAGATAGCTAGGAAGAAGGTTGATGGGGACAGTTTGGGTGTCGGAGAAGGGGAGTATTTCTTGGCGACGGTTCATCGTCAAGAGAATGTTGAGGATGAAGTAAGATTTCGAGGCATTTTGAAAGGTTTGGAGATGGCTCATGAAGAATTCGGCGTTCAAGTTTTATTTCCTGTTCATCCGCGAGCTAGAAAGCGGCTTAGGGCGATTGGAGCTGAGGGAAGGCGCGGGAATGGGGTTTGTTTTGTTGAGCCTTGTGATTATTTGAGTTTTCTGAAGTTGGAGAGTGATGCTAGACTTGTCTTCACTGATTCTGGTGGTGTGCAGGAGGAGGCTTGTGTTCTCGGTGTTCCATGCGTGACTCTGAGGGATAATACTGAGAGACAAGAGACGCTTGAAGTAGGCGCGAATGTGCTCGCAGGAACTGACCCTGATCAAGTTGTTGACAAGGCAAGGCTTATCCTTGCTAAGGAACATATTTGGGAAAGTCCGTTTGGGGACGGTAAGGCTGGATCAAGAATAGTTGATCATGTTCAGTCAGAACTAGCTGGCTGCATACGGTGATGTGTGTGCATGGGGATAAAAGGAAGCACTTCAGGCTAGGTGGGGATTAAATTGAATATTCTTACTTTAGTTTTTGCCTTTCTGATGTTGGTGTTCATTTTCTGGAACCTATACAATGTTCCTGTAGTTCTGACGGGTATTAGAAGTCTGCTACGAGAGAAAAAGAAGAAGAACAAGAAGCGCAGGTCTTATGATGAGGCGAAGCTGCCCAAGGTATCAATTGTGATTCCTGCTAAAAACGAGGAGAAAGTGGTGGGTAGGTTGCTGGATGCGTTGATGAAAGTCAACTACCCGTCAGTGAAGATGGAAGTAATTGTGGTCAATGATGATTCAAAGGATAGAACACGAGAAATATGCACCAGCTTTCGCTCAAGGTTCCCACAAATACGCCTTCTCAACAGGAAAGGTTCTACAACGAAAGCGTCAGCTCTAAACTATGGTGTTTCTTTTGCCAGTGGTGAAATAATAGGAACCTTTGATGCTGATAATGTCCCTGATGCTGATTCTTTGATCAACGCCGTGAGGTTCTTCGAGGATCCAGAAGTAGCAGCTGTTCAGGGAAGAATATGCGCCATAAACGCTGATGAGAACATGCTGACGAAGTTTCTCTTCTATGAAAAGAATTTGCAGTATGAGAGTTATGTTCGCGGGAAAGATCACCTGGGATTATATGTGAGTATGGGTGGTACATGCCAGTTTATCAGGCGAACAGCTCTAGAGGAAGTTAATGGTTGGGATGGCGAGAGTATAACGGAAGATGCGGAATTATCTCTTAAACTCACAGCAAAAGACTTTAAGATCAAATATGCTTCTGACGCGCTGACTTGGGAGGAGAATCCTCGAACCTTCAAGCAGATGATCCGCCAAAGAGTAAGATGGTATAAGGGGAACATCGAGTTAGGGTTCAAATATGGTGGTTTGCTGAAGAAGTTGAGTTGGAAACGTCTTGATGCTGAAATGACCTTATTCGGAATCTACGTCTTGATGGCATGTATCATAAACTACTTCGCAGCTTTCTGGGTTATTTTTCTACCCATAGACTTCCTAACGATCGTCATGAGGTTAACATCTCTCTTTGTCTTAATCATTTTAGCATGCGCAGGGTTCCTGTTGGTTTACATGACAAGACCGTGGAAGATACGGAACTTATTGTGGTTACCTTTCATTTACGCGTATTGGGCCCTCCAAAGCTTCATCGCCCTATATGCAGGTATCTTAGTGCTTCTTAGGAGACCAAGCAAATGGACAAGAACCTCAAGATCAGGATACGTCACTGAAGACGTGAAGAAAACTCTACGGGCTATCAATTCTTGAATATGGCTTTTGGGTTTTCTAATCTTTACAGTGTTTTGCCGAGAGCCTTTAGGTCGGATAAAATTGCAATAGTGTCTTTCTTCTTATTGGGTGTAGTTCTCCGAGCAATTCCCGAAATAATAATTCAACAGTATCCCGTAGGATATGAAACAATCACTTGGTATGCACCGGTCATAAACGCTTTCCCAGGCAAGCCACTCCCCGACGTGTTTATAGAGAATTTCCGTGCAGGACCACTATTCTATGTGTTGCTATGGTGTGCCTTTACAGTTACAGGGGCTAGTTCGTTTGTCTTGCTTAAAGTTGCTGGACCGATTTTCTATGGTTGTCTGGTTGCCTCATTCTTCTGGTTCATGCGAAAAGGAATGAACTTCAACTTGAAAATGGCATGTGTTGCATCTTTGATATTGACCTTCCAAGTTGCTGCTTTGAGACAGAGTTGGGATAGACTAAGAAATATTCTTGCACTAACATTCGTCTTTTTCGCTTCTACAACACTGCTACGCGACCGGGTGAATTTTAAGTGGGGATGGATCGCAGGCTTGTCTATTCTGACCGTGCTTTCCAGAGAGTATATTGCTGTAATGTTGTTTGCTGCAATCCTAGGTTTTAATTTCCTTACGAGACGAATGAAGAAATGGGAATATGTGAAGTTAATCATCGTTCTGATTCCAGCCTTTATTCTCTTCGCCATTATGGTCAATCCTCCAGGTCTCTGGCGGGGACATCTCTTAGAAAGTTCTAATGCTCTGGGAAACTATCTCTATACGGTTCAGGATGCTGCTTTCATTTTTCTGCTTTGTTATTTCCCGCTTTTGCCTCTTGTTTTAAGAGGATTTAGAAGACATGAATTTCTTGATCCTCTTGTAATCTTTCTGTCTCTTGGGTCTTTCAGCATTGTTATCCCGTGGTTTGCGGTTCCAGGCTATCAAAGATGGTTGATGTTGCTGGTTTTTCCATTCAGTATTTATGCTGCATATGGAATTGAGGGTCTGCTAAGTAGAGCAG
>DAOWHM010000037.1 GCA_030641425.1 Candidatus Bathyarchaeota archaeon
GGTGGAACCCTCTACACGAAGTACGAAGACGTTTATCTTGTTTCTTCTCAAGGACCTATTGGACAAGACGCAAGGTCAGCAGTAGAACTCTCAATCAGAGCCTTCTCTCAGATTGACGCTTCAGGTCATGGAGTAGAGTGCTGTTCTTCGTTAAAGGAATTCAAACCTACTAGAGCCGGAGAAAAAGCAGGTGAAATTGCGAAATTAGCTAAGAATCCAAAGCAGGGAGAAGAAGGAAAATATGATATCATCTTTGATCCACTCTTCTTTGGCTCAATGCTGGCAACCTGGGGCTCTATGGCCTCAGCATTCAGCGTTATGATCAAGCTATCAGTATTCGTGGACAAACTCGGCAAGAAAGTTGCATCCGACATAGTCACACTCAGAGATAACCCAGCGAGATATTCAGTAAGCAACCACGCCTTCGATGACGAAGGATTTCCCGCGCAAGAGAACACTTTCATCGACCATGGAACCCTCAAAACATATTTACATAACACGTCCACTGCCAAGATATTCAAAACTCAAACAACTGGCAACGCTGGATTGGTGCAACCCACAGCATGGAACATCGAAATGGACCCAGGAGATTCAAGCAAAGACGAACTTTTCAAACAAGTAAAACACGGCTTATACCTCACAAACACATGGTACACACGATTCCAAAACTATGCAACAGGAGACTTCTCCACCATCCCAAGAGACGGCATCTTCCTAATAGAAGACGGCGAGATTAAGCAATCATTGAAAGACCTACGACTAAGCGACAACATACTCAGACTCCTTAACCAAATCAAAGGAATTTCCAAAGAGAGACAACATGTTCACTGGTGGCTTGAAGCTGATCCACCATCTTTATCACCCTACGTCCTAGCAGAAGACATCCAGATGACGAGACCAAAGTAGCCTGTTACTCACTGAAAAATCTCGACGTTATCTCACTTAGATCAGTTTGAGGAGTTACCTTGAGATCAGATCTAGACCGGTTGGTGAAGGAAGAACTCTCAGGTGAAGTAGCCAAATCCTTTGTAGCTGAAATAACCAAATTCCACAGAGTTCAAGCATCCACAATGTTCCATGAAGCAGCAAACTACGTGAAAACAGCACTGCATGACATCGGGCTCGAAGACGCAAGAATTGAACAGTTCATTTCAGATGGAGAGACAAAGTATTGGACATGGACTACTCCACTAGGCTGGGAGGTAAAGAGTGCAGAACTGAACTTGGTCAAACCAGAGAATACGCGTATCGTCAGATACAAAGACACACCAACAAGCTTACACACTTACAGCAAAGGCACACCATTAGAAGGCGTAACGGCAGAACTAATGGACGTAGGAGAAGGAACCAAGCCAAAACACTACGAAGGAAAAGATGTTAAAGGAAAGCTCGTCTTAGCAACAGGAAGAGCAAAACAAGTTCATGAACAAGCAGTCTACAAGTACGGAGCCCTCGGTGTAATCACGGACTCGCTGACACACGAGATCGACAACATACGAGAAAGCTTAGATATACCTGACGCGCATGCATATCAGTCAATCTGGCCTTTAAAAGAAGAACTTGACAAAGTAAGTTTCGGTTTCTCACTCAGCAAACGCCAAGGAAATCACCTGAGGACAATGCTTAGAGACGGAAAACAAGTTGTTCTAAGCGCCAAAGTCAACGCAAAATTGTTCCCAGGCAAACTAGACGTAGTAACTGCCACAATCCAAGGTGCTTCGAAGCCCGATGAGGAAATCTTTCTAATTGCCCACCTATGTCATCCTAAACCTAGTGCTAACGACAACGCTTCAGGCTGTGGCTCACTTATAGAGATTGCCCGAACAATAAAGACTCTAATAAGTTCCGGAAAGATCAAAAAACCGGTAAGAACCATACGGTTCCTATGGGTGCCCGAAACCTTTGGCACAATCGCCTACCTATATCATCATGAAGATCAAGTGTCAAAGCTAATTGCAGGCATCAACCTTGACATGGTAGGACAAGACCAAAAAGTCTGCAAGTCAACTCTCAACCTAGATAAAACGCCTGATTCTAATCCATCATTCCTCAACGACTATATCTTCAACCTTATAGAACGTTCAGTGGAAGAATTCGACCAAGAGACAACCTTCGGTTCAGGATCCACATTCAGATACGCAATCAACTCTTTCAGCGGGGGGAGCGACCACGCAGAATTCAACGACAGCACATTCACCATACCATGCGTCATGCTACTTCAATGGCCAGACTTATACTATCACTCCAGCATGGACTCAATCGATAAGGTCAGCGAAGACAGTTTGAAACGAATAGGCTGGATAGCCACAGTAGCAGTCTTAACACTTGCAAATGCTACAATTGAAGACACAATCATCATGGCAAACTTGACAAGAATCGGAGGCCTAACGAGGCTTCGTAAAGAAGCCAAGAAAACAGTAACATATCTACATAAAGCAATCAACGGAGCCCCAGAAGAGTTAGAAAAGAAACTACTTGAACTCACAATCAACCTAAAGAACAAAATAGAGCACATAGTCTGGCGGGAAAAACAAGCAATCAGATCCGTGAAGAGAATAGGAAACAACGCAGAACTCACTAACATCATCAAGCAATACATCCTAGATATAGAACAAAATAGTAAGCACGAATTGAAACGGTTCAACGAAATCCTAGCGTACGCAAAAAAAACTGCTGGAATCACAAGCCTAATTCAACCACAGGAATCCGAGGTAGCAAAACAGGCTAGAAAGCTGATACCGAAGCGATTGTTCAAAGGCCCTCTAAACACTGATGCCTTGAAGAAGGCTATAGGAGAGAAAAGATTTGAGTGGTTCGAGGAGACTGCTAAGAAAGACAAAGAGTTCAAGAAGAAGACATACGAGATCGTTAATTTCATGAATGGAGAACGCTCAATTTATGATATCACAAAAGCGGTGACAGCTGAGTACAGTGAAACAAGTTTAGAACATGTGATGAAGTTCATACAGCTCCTCAAAGAAGCAAATTTCATCGCTTATTAGCAATTGGCTCAAAGATTGACTACTTGTATCTAGCTCTGCGGCGTTTCCGCTTTTTCTTTTCTCGTCTCTTCCTTTTCTTCTTCCATTTAGCTCGCATTTATACAGCCTCTATTCAACTGCTGACTTCTCACATGCAATCATTGAGTAGCCTCAAACAGCAAGAATTCTTTTTTTCGACAGCCAAATACCTCCCCAGTTGTTAAAAACCTTATGGTTAAGATTTGGCTTCCCAAAGCCAGCGTGAAGAATCATCAAAATCCTAAGAGATTCGAGAGTGTGGGTATAGACACATAAAATCTTACAAAGATACCTATAATGAGGACGAAAATCGAAACTAACACTAGCAAGTAATCGTTTCGTTTCATCTTTAGTGAGTACAAGTTTGTCCTCTTCTCGATTGCTCCCCAAGCTCTTGCCTCCATTGCTTCTGCAAGTTCCAGACTTCTTCTGATGGCACTTATGATCAGAGGAATGAGAACCGGAATGTAATTTCTAATTCTCTTCAAAAAATTACCCTTCTCAAGTTCCAATCCCCTTGCTTTCTGAGCGTCCATAATTGTCTGTGCCTCTTCTGCTAAAACTGGCACAAACCGCACAGCGGTCGTGAAGGCAAAACAGAATTCATAGGGGATATGACTCTTCTCAAGAGCCAAACCCAGATGGTCCGGGGAAGTAGTTAAGAAGAAGATTGAGAAGGACTCCACAAGCGCTATGAAACGCATTGTCATTGCGGATGCATATTCGATATCATTCGCAGTTAATGAATAGCCTGCGTACATAAATCGGAAAAGAATATTCGTTCCGAAGATGATCGACGCTAAAAATGCGGCGCCCCTGAGCGAGCGAACCCATTCCCTCTGAACCCTCGCTAAGATCACAAAGGGAATTTGAAATAGAAACAAGACAAGTAATGGAAGCAACTCGAAAAAAACTATTGCGACCACAAAGATAGAGCAAACGTAGAGAAACTTGATCCGTGGATCTAGCATATGAATCGGTGAAGAGACTCTTCTAAACTTCAAACCATCGAAGACACTCATTTTCTACCCAACCGCTTCATGAGGAGCTCCTTTGCCTCATAAAGATCAATTATATCAACCGGAAATCCGAGATCCTTTATTCCCATGAAAATCTCAGTCACTTGTGGCGGCACAATAGACGCTTGAGTCAGAAGTTCAATATTTGTAAGCACATTCTTCCCAAAACCATCTGCCAATATTTCCCCTCCAGACATTAGTATCACTCGCGGGTTGCATTCGGACACGAACTCAACATCATGAGTAACCACTACGACAGTTTTCCCTTGCATATTGAGTTGAACTATAAATTGCCGAAGTTTTTCTTTTTGGCTATAATCTTGTCCTATAGTGGGTTCATCCATAACTACAACTTCCGGGTCCCAAGCTAATACTGATGCTAAAGCAACACGTTTTCTTTCCCCTCCACTCAACATAAAAGGAGAGGCCTTCCTGTATTCTGTCAACCCTAACAGCTTTAAGGCCCATGTAACCCGTCTTCTTAAGGGAGTGTCTTTGAATCCAAAGTTTTTCAGAGCAAAGGAGATTTCGTCCTCAACTGTTTCGCTGAAAAGTTGGTTATCTGGATTTTGAAAAACAAATCCAACCTTTCGAGCAAGCTTGGCAACACTCACACTCTCAGTGTTTACGCCATCAACTAGGACTTCTCCTTTCGATGGTTTCAATAACCCATTGAAATGCTTTATCAGAGTTGTTTTTCCCGCTCCGTTTTGACCCATAATGGCTACGAATTCTCCTTTTCTTATTTCCAAGGAAACATTTCGTAACGCTTCGACGCCACTGGGATAGGTGAAATAGAGATTTTTGACTTCGATCATGCTCTCAGAGCCCCTCGCACTAGCTTCCCCATCTCATCTGCTGTTACGGGTACTTGGCGGGAGTGAAGCGCTTTCTCTTCATCCAGAAGCTGGTAGAGTCTTGTCGCCTTTGGAATTCCAACGCCAAGCATACGTGTCTCGTCTGAGTTCAAAACCTTTCGTGGTTTACCATCTAAGGCAATTTTCCCTTTATCCATCACAATTACATGATCTGCATATTTAGCAGCTAGATCTAACCTGTGTTCGACCAAGATAACTGTCATATCCATGGATTCGTTCAACTTACCAATGACTTTGAAAATTCTTTTGGCACCTAAAGGGTCAAGAAAGGAAGTGGGTTCATCTAACACTAGAATTTCCGGATTCATGGCGATTATGCTTGCGATCGCCACTCGTTGTTGTTGCCCACCCGAAAGTTCATGAGGGGCTCGTTCTGCCAAATCTTCTATTCCAGCAGTTTTTAGAGCACAGTCCACGCGTTCAATCATTTCCTTCCTTGGAATGCCAAGGTTCTCCAAGCCAAAAGCTACATCTTTCTCTACAGAAAGTGCAAAGAGTTGGTTTTCTGGATTTTGGAAAACTAAACCCACATGCTTCGCGAGCTCATGAATTGGGTGATCAACGATGTTATATTTATTCACAAGAATTTTGCCTTTCAGCTCCCCCTGATAAAAATGGGGAATTAACCCATTCAAACATCGACACAAACTAGTTTTTCCACATCCGCTTGGCCCTGTTAGAATGACGAACTCACCTTTTTGAATCTCAAACGAGACATCATCAAGAGCTGGTTTCTCAGCATTAGGATATGTATATGTTAAACTTTGGGCTTTGACAATTGCCAACCTATGTCGCTCACCTTACAGCAAGGTTCTCCCATTTAAGAGTAGCTACTTAATATTGAGGTTGGGTGTTTAGGTGCAGAGTGGGCTGTGATGGTACTTCATGTTATTACGATGTATGCAGGAGCTACACGGACATAATGTATAATACTGGATCATTCACCAACGTTCTTAGTACATATCTGATTCAGAATTGGAATAAAATCTTCTATTTATAATACATATTTTGGCTTCAATCAACTTTAATACGACTATCCAGAATCCTACCAAGCAATACAATCTTCATGAGGTCGAAATATGACAAAAAAACAAACCCCTCTAACCTTAGGGCTATTATTATTAATCTTCTTTTCAACCTGCATAATTATCCCCTCTTCAGCTCAAGAAGAGCCACCAGAGGATCCACCCCAGGAACCTCCATTCCTTGAAGGATTTAACGGAACCTTGGTGCGTTGGGATCAACAGCAGGAAGTATTTGAGGACTCTTGGAGTTGGCTGAGCCAATCTTGGGAATTTGGACCCTACCCAATTTTTGCAGTATTCCTCCAAAATGGCACAGAAGTTGTTGACACCAATTTTATTCCATTAGGTGAACTCTTCAAAGTTGTAATCGAGGTAAAGAAAACCATATTCACAGAGAACACTACTCTTGGACGAGCAGGTGTCCACTGGCACACACAACTACGTTCCGAAAACGGTACTGAAATCGGAATGGCAAACTGCAGAATGGTCTACACAAACGAAATTATCACACCCTACTGGAACGAGTCCGACACATGGCATATTGAAAGCTTCGTTTTCAACCACAGTGACATCATTGCGCTTCCAGGTGACCCACCACTGCCACCTCAAGAAGACTTGAACTTTTACAATTTCAGCCAAGAGTTAAGCAACATCAACGAGACCGCAAACGCTTGGACTATTGAAATAGTAGGCAGCTTCGATAATGAAACTTCACCTATGGGACCCTTCTGGGTAAACCTCGAAATCACCGATTCAAA
>DAOWHM010000128.1 GCA_030641425.1 Candidatus Bathyarchaeota archaeon
AGGCAGAAGAGAACAGGACGTCTATGACGCTGTGCACAAACTTCACATAAAACTTGAAGAACAGCAACTTATATTCTACGAATAATCTCTGCGGGCACGTTTTTTACGGTGTTCAATATAGCTGTCATAACTAACAGCACTATACCGGCGACTAAAGCGATCCAGCCACTTGGCTAAATTCTCTCTGGTATTCGCTGGCGTATAGCATGTACGATATACATGTTTGCCTTCTCCACGCACTTGCTTCAAGTCCAGGGCGCATTTTATCTTTGGTTTCCGCGCCTTCAGTCTTGTGTCATTTTCCATATTGCCCGACCTATTCTCATCCATCGCACTAGTTGCACTAGTGTACCTCACCATCAAATACTAGTGGCGACACCTTTCAGGTTAGTGACCACTTTCGTTCTTTCTAAAGCCCGCGCGTCTTTAGAGTAGGCGAGAGGGACAATAAGACAGATAAGGCAAATTCTATCTGTAAACCATCGAGTTGACAGGCTTTGAATAAAGAAGATGTTGTTGATTTGGCAAAATCTTATGCAGCAAAAGGTTTTCTGTGCTCTGAGTCTGTTTTGCTGTCTGTCAGTGATGGGTTAGAAATTCGTAACGATGTGATACCAAAAATCGCTACTGGGTTTGGTGCTGGTATAGGTGGGCAGGGAATGGTGTGTGGTGCTATAAGTGGAGCCATTATGGGGCTAGGTCTTAAATTTGGCAGAAATGAGGTTGAAAAAAAAGATGACAAACCTTACTGGTTTGCCTTTGAGTTTCTCAAGCGATTTCGAAAGGAATGGGGTTATGTAACCTGTCGAGAGTTGACTGGTTGTGATTTCAGCACTGAAGCAGGTCAGAAGGAATATGATGATGAGAAGATGTGGGAAACAAAATGCAGAGAATACATTGCAGCCGCTTCGGGCATGGCATTTGACCTAATCTACGAGAAACATGTATATGACTCTGAATAGTCATTTTGATGAAGATTCTTACTCCATCAATCTTTTATGATCAATCTCCGCCATGATTTCATCAAACCATTGGTTAGTTTTCCGATATTTCTCTTGGAGGGAGTTCTCATCTTCGACAAAGTAGAGAGGTTTTAGTTTCTTGATTACTTCGGATGGGAGTTCATAATGTATATAGCGCATCTTAAAATCATAATGCAAGGGGCTGTATCGAATTCGCAGAGCTTCAACAAGAGTACCAAGCGTGAGACGATGATAGAGAAATAGGGCTTCCAGATGATTGCCCCTGTTGATTTCCTTCTGTACGAAATTGTTGAACATATCATATTTTGCCTGCAATTTTTTCAACTTTTCCAGTAGTTTTATGGTGAACGCTCTTTTGTACAATGGAGGAGGTGCAATTTTATCAGATTTATTGAAGTAAAACACAGCCTTTCCATGGATCTCAGGTTCCAGAAGCTTGTCTGGCGCACTGAGGGTTAAGACAGCAAGATCGATTATAAGATACTCACTCGCTCCTTCGAGTCTATAAAAGGCTTGAAAGATACCTGACCACCCAGTCTGTTTCACGTCATACTTCTGTTTGATTGAAGCCAGCGATTTCAAGGCACCCTCGACTTCAAGGAACGCCTCCTCAACCTTCTTCTCATCAACCACCAAATAAACATCAATATCGGACCATTCATCTATCCGATTGAAGGCTGCAGCACCACCTTCCCAAAAAGCATGGACATAATCGAGGGGTTCCAAAGCTTCTACTAAAACACGGATTATATTTTCACGAGTCAACATGTTTGCATCCTTCATTAAGACAACTCTGGAATATCATGGAACGTTGGAGTTGAGCTTTTTTTTGTGTTGAACTTCCTACTTCCTCTGACATGTGCAACTCAAGGAAACTTCATTCATTCCATATGTTAAGGGGAGGTTTATGATCCTGAGGTATTGGAGCTTGATATTTCCTACCGCTGATTCTCTTTCTATATTCATCTTTAGCCTTGACTAAACTCTCCTTATTGGTCAAGAGATCGATGACTGTAGAAGCCATCACTTTGGCAGCGAAGACCAACGAGACGTGTCCAATTCCAACTCCGCTTTGGGCCACAGCCTGCCAAGAATGAGCAGGTGTTCCTAGAATCCAAGTGGCTGTTCCAAATTCAACAGTTGGAACTTGCCAACTTACATCAGCTACATCAGTGCTGCCATGACTTACTTCATGTTCACCCCATGGATCCGGAATTTCGTCGTCTACTAGCTTGTTCACAAGTTTTTCCCACGCTGGTCGCTTTGACTTCTTCAATTCAGCAGTTTTCGTCTCCGTTGTTATAGTCTTGGCGATTTCCTTGGCGAACTCCAAATCTTCTCCGGTGATCTCGGGAAGTCCTATCTCTCGCATATTGCCAACGATTACCTCTGAGATTGTATTGTTTGGGATTAGGTTGTAGCTCCCTTCTAAGAACTCCGTCTTTAGTTGTGTCCTTGTCATCATGGCAGCTCCTCTTGCGATGTCGAGAACCCAATTGTGAATGAAATCTGTTTGAGCCTTTTCAGGGGCTCTAACGTAATACCAGCTTCTAGCGTACGACGGAACAATATTGGGTTGGTCTCCCCCTTTCTCGACGACGTAGTGAATCCGCGCATCTTGAACTATGTGTTCCCTCAAATAGTTCACTCCAATATTCATCAACTCAACAGCGTCTAAGGCACTTCTGCCCTGTTCAGGGGAAGCTGCAGCATGGGAAGCCTTCCCGTAGAAATGGAACTTAATCGAATTTACAGCTAGACAACTCCTCAAAGGCACCTCGTTCATACTGTTTGGGTGATGGCTGATCACAGCGTCAACTTCGTTAAAGTATCCATCTCTCACCATGAAGACTTTGCCGGAGAAGTTCTCTTCTGCAGGACAGCCAAAGAATTTAACCATACCTCCGATTCCACATTTCTCCATTGCCACTTTGACTGCGATAGCTGCAGCCATGCCACTAGCCCCGTGAACATTATGTCCACATCCATGACCTGGCTTTCCATGTTCTATCGGTTCTTGCCTGGGAATTTTTTTCTGGGATAACCCGGGTAGTGCATCATACTCACCCATGATTCCGACTATTGGAGTTCCTTCTCCCCAAGTAGCGATGAATGCTGTAGGCATCCCAGCGACTTCTCTTTCAATTCGAAAGCCATGCTTCTCTAATTCGTCTCCAATAAGCTTGGCAGACTGGACTTCTATTAAGCCAAGTTCAGCTAAATCCCACAACTTGTCACTTATATTGATGATTCGATTCCTGCTATTTACAATCCAATCGATCGCGCAGTTCTTAGCGGACATCAATAACACCAAAGATTAGATGAGAGTAGGGAGCGGAGTTTAATATTTTTTTTCGGGCGCTCATGCAATAAAAGTATCTCTTTGCGCGCCTACAACTTGTGTTTCCCTAGATTCATTGAATTTCAGCACCTAGTCTATTGGGCGGTTGTCTTAGGTTCCGAAATTTGCTTATTGAGGTTTTCTTCTTTTCCCCTCCAATATACTGATCGTTTCGTGGGTCGATCTCGAAATTTGGGATTGGGCGTCCCGCTCTTTCCCACGTTCGGTCTCTGTAAGAGCCATGACTAATTCTGTCCCACATCTCTTTGGCTGGAATCCAATAGTATGCTTCCCAATCCTTGATTTCGGGATCGTAGCATATCCAAATGTAAGAATCAACATTTTTTCTTTGGATGTTAAACCAGTAGCGACCTGACGATCTTCGAGAGGTAACTCTAACATTAACTCTCATTCCGTCAATCTCATAAAGAGAATTGGCTATCTTCGAGTATGATAGGTTGAGTTTAATGAGAAGCCTCTCTTTCAAGTTGTTGGCTTCTAAAGGTGATAGAAGCCTCACCATCTAGCATCACTCCTCTACTGTTGCCTGTAGGATATTAACTTTCAGCGCGGTTTCAAGCCTATTCGTTGTTCACGCCGTATGAAAGTTTCACGCAAATTAAATAAGTAGAAGCCTCTAACTCAAGGTCGCTGGTGAGTAACCATTGGGAATGACTATTCTTAAGAAGAAGACAGGGTATGCTCTAGGTCTTTTTCTATTTGCTCTTGGAGTATTGTTATTGTTTGTAGTGCTTTGGATATGGTGGAGTCACGAAATATTTGCATCTCAAGATATTCTATCCGACATGACCAACAGTTTTTGGGAGGAATATCCGGAAATATCCTTCGGAATTGGGTTGAGGATTGTGCACTATGCCATATCCGGTTTTGTATTTCTAATTGTTGGCATTGCCATTCTATTGGTTAGAAGGGAGAAAGTGAGAGTTACCGAAGAGGTGGCAGTCGAGTTAGGTTGTCCATACTGCAAGAATAAATGGCAGGAATACATGTCTAAAGCCCAATTAGAGTTGATGGGATATCCTCAAGTGCGAACACTTTCTCGACGAAAATGCTCTAAATGCGCCAAGTTTATCCGTCCTAAAATCACGAGTGTAGGCGAGTAAAGATTCAAAGCGACTTAACCTGACCTCGTATAGATACATTTAAATGATTAATGCTTTCACCTAATTAGCGCATACATTGGTGGATGCCAAAAATGAGCGAGATGACAACCCAAATCCTCCAAGAGAGCTTGGGAAAGATAGTACTTGTGCGCTTGAGAGGTGGAAAGAGCCTTCGAGCAAAGCTGAAAGGTTTTGACCAACATCTGAACTTGGTGCTCGACGAAACTGAAGACACTTCGGATCCGGAAAACGTGAAAAAGTTAGGCATTCTCATCGTCCGCGGCGACAATGTTGTAATCATTTCACCTCCTCCTAGGTGACCAGCGTGGTAAAAGGGACAACGTCCTTCGGGAAACATGGGAAGAAACTTCTACATATTAAATGTAGAAGACGTGGTAGAAGAGCCTATCACGTGAGGAAGAAAAAATGTGCTGCTTGTGGATACGGCGTGTCTTCTACCCTAAGGAATAATTCATGGCAAACTAGAACTCTTCAAGGTGAAAGAACTAGATAAACTGTTTTTTTCTGCGCTCGTAAGATAGGTTTCTTAATGCAGTGCAAAGTATTTCTTGTCAATCTTCACAAAGATAAGGGGACCTTTGCTGTAGGATAGCTGTCGTGCTTTCCGAAGAGTAATATTGATTAAATTGACGAGTTTCTCCCTCTCGTTTCTCCAGCAGTTTCTGGACCCATTCGATCCGATCTCTAGTTTAAGTAGGTTTTCAGCCATTATTGATGTTCCACA
>DAOWHM010000099.1 GCA_030641425.1 Candidatus Bathyarchaeota archaeon
ATTTTGCGGACTTCTTAGGAGTGTGATGTGTGATATCACATACTCACGGTCTTCCATGGTTTTGAAAGGCTATTGAGTGTTGTTTCGAGTTCTAATCGAAGTGTTTCTATGATTCGCAGTTGTTCTTTTGCGCCTTTTTTATGGGTCATGAAATCAGCAAGCGTTGTTGTGTATGCTTTGAGCTTGTTTGAAGCTTCTAGGTAGGGATAAAGGTCTGTGTTTTCAATAAGGCCGAGATATCCCAGAAGAAGAATCGTGTATATGGATTGAATTACGTTCTTTTTTGCTTGTCTAAGCGTTCTGTTGAAGGATCCGCGGCTCACTGCTGCCTTTGTTTGCCTTAATTTGGCTTTTTCGTCGTATTTTACGTGTTTTGAGGCCATATTGTCGGCTAAAGCGTCTATTAGTAGTGTTTCCAACTGCGTCATTGTTAAATGGCTGTTGTTTGCCAGTATTTTCGCAATTGGGTCTCCTAGAGAGAGTTTTAGCCAATTTCGGACGTTTTTTTTGAGCGACAAATTTATCACAAGCTTTCAAGTCCTAGCGGATACATTCTTGTATACGAGGTAGTTATACCTTTCCAGACTGAATTAGTGTAAGATTAGGAACCAAACAAGTAACGACTCACGAAGAAAAAGGCAAACATTTTATGCTGAGAAAACCAAAAAACTCAGGGATACTATTTGCAAACGCGCAAAAGAAGAGCTGAAAGACTGAAGAATATAAAAGCCTCAGCTATTCGACGGCTTTTCAGGCTAGGCAAGCAAATGCCTAATGTCATTAGTCTTGGTATAGGTGAACCGGATTTCATACCTCCACCACACGTTTTGGAAGCCGTCAAACAAGCAATGGATGACGGAAAGACACACTATGCCCCTTCAGATGGCATTTTGGAATTGCGGGAAGCCATAGCAAAGAAGTTTTCGCATGACTATGGCATTTTCTATAATCCAGAAGATGAAATTTTAGTAACCGTGGGCGCAACAGAGGCAGTATCGCTTGCACTGCAAGCTCTCATAAACCCTGGTGATGAGGTATTAATTCCGAATCCTGGTTTTGTATGTTATGAACCTGCAGTACTTATTGCGGGGGGCACACCAGTTTCAATTCCAATTCTTGAGAGAGACTGTTTCAAACCAGATATTGAGAATGTGATATCGCTTATTACAAGCAAGTCACGCGTGATAATAATTAACTCCCCAAACAATCCTACGGGATCCGTCTTTAGCTACGACGAGTTGGCTGAGTTAGGCAAATTAGCAGTGGAGAACGATTTGATTGTGATCTCTGATGAAGTATATGAGAAGATTATCTATGATGATGCTAAACACTATTGTTCCTCAACCTTTCCAGGTTTGCGTGAAAGAACAATTGTTGTGAACTCTTTTTCTAAGACCTATGCCATGACGGGTCTTCGCGTCGGTTATGCAGTTGGTCCTCGAGATCTGATTTCAGCAATGCTTCTTGTTCAACAGTTCACAGTGGCGTGTGTTGACACTGTAGCCCAATATGCTGCTATAGCGGCTTTGGAGGGCCCACAGGATTTTGTGTCAACAATGGTTTCAATGTTTGACAAACGGCGCATGCTTGTTTATAGACGTTTGAATGAGATGGAAGGTATTCGTTGTACCCTCCCGAATGGAGCGTTCTATGCTTTCCCAAATGTCAAAGAGTTCAAGAGATCCTCAGGGGAACTCTCTGAGCTTCTCTTGAAAGAAGCCAAAGTTGTGGTGACTCCTGGTTCCGCTTTTGGTAGATACGGTGAAGGTTTCCTTAGGCTTTCTTATGCTACCTCTTATGAAAAGATTGAGGAAGGGTTGGATAGATTGGGAAGAGCAATAGAGAGATTTTAATCAACGGAGTCATCGGAAAAACATCTTATCGAGGATCCTTTCATATCACATTGATATCACGTGGTCGTGATACAGCTGTGATGTCTGTGACGTCACAGATTTTCCGAGAGGCTCTTTAATGATTGATATAGTTCCGGTCTCAAATCTCGAAGTGTAGGTACAAATGCCTCTACGGGTTTCAAATCTTTATAGTCAAAATCTCCGATGGTAA
This sequence comes from Candidatus Bathyarchaeota archaeon, assembly GCA_030641425.1. Lineage (GTDB taxonomy): Archaea > Thermoproteota > Bathyarchaeia > Bathyarchaeales > SOJC01 > SOJC01. The sequence goes on from DAOWHM010000099.1 coordinate 2,065, forward strand.
AGTCCTCCTCATCATATTTCAGTCTGGCGATCAAGTGTCCACTGGGGCCTATTAATCGGCTTCCCCCCCAGAATTGTAGCCCATTTTCGATACCAACAAGGTTTACATAGACTAGGTAGCATGTGTTCTCAATTGCCCTTGCCATTGTGAGCGTTTCGAAGAATTTTTTCCTTACGGCAGGGGAGGCTGAGATGCAGACTATGAGTTTTGCTCCTTGTAGTCGTAGTGCTCGTGATACTTCTGGAAAGAATACATCGTAACATATCATCATACCTATTGGACCAATTTCTGTCTGGAAGATTGGTATGTGATATCCAAGTCTGAAATATCTCTTCTCTTCGAATACACTGTGGGTTGGCAAGTGCATCTTTCTGTACTTTCCAATGTAACCATTTGGACCTATGAGTACGGCTGTATTGTAAAGTATTGCCTCCCCCTTTTGGCTTCGTTCCGGCATTCCAAAGATTATATGGAGATTGTACTCTTCTGCGAGCTCTTCGATCATCGCTGTGGATTTTCCAGGGATTTCTTCGGCTAACTCGTACGTCAAGTCTCTCATGGTATATCCTGTCAAGGACATCTCAGGAAATATTATAATATCCGCTTCTTGGATTTGTGCCTTTTTCACATACTCTTTCATCTTGCCCATGTTGTACCGTTTGTTTCCGATTTTACATGGGAACTGTGTCAGGGCGGCTTTAAATTCACTCTTCGTCATATTATTCCTCTCCAAGGTTAATTTCTCGGATGAGCCTGAAGTCCGCGTTTATAGTTCTGAATTGTAGTTTTGTTGTCAATGGCATTTTTCTTTTGTGTTCAGTCTGTAGCCATCTATTCTTGATGGTAGCGACAGTTTTAGGTGACAGGTTTAATTGTTTAGCTATTGTGTTGGTGGACATGAAGTGTTCTAGTCCATAGAGTATCAAGTCCAAGATTTCGTATTTTAGTCCAATTTCCTTTTCAGCCGTTTGCTTGGGTAGTAGACCCGGTGTTGAAGGCTTGTTTACTATTGTTGGTGGGAGGCCTAGATGTAGGGCTAACCTTCGCACTTGGGTTTTGTAGAGATCCATGAGTGGAGCGATGTCAGCCGCGCCATCTCCCCACTTGGTGAAGTAACCTATCATCGCTTCGCTTTTGTCGCTGGTACCTAGTACGAGTTTCTTTTGATGGTTGGCGTAGTAATAGAGGATGAGCATGCGAGTTCTGGCTTTGAGGTTTCCTTTACTGAGTGCATCTCTTGACTCAAAGTCAGGAATTGATTTGTAAAGTGTGTCTAGGACTCTTGTGAGATCTACGTCTTTTAGTTGGAGTCCTAGGTTCCCTGCGATGAGTTTAACGTGTTGGTGATCCTTCTTGTTATAGGCTTCCTCCTCTGGCATATATATGCAGAGAACCTTGCTACTTCCAACAGCCTTTACTGAAAGGGTTGCTCCAACTGCACTGTCTACTCCTCCGGAAAGACCCATGACAATGCCTTTTGCTTTGGCTTTTTTAACGTAATCTTGTATGAAGTAAGTGATTCTCTCTTCCGTTGATTTTGGGTCAATTTGAAGCAAATTCCCTTGTAGTTTCACGTTTTTTTTCCTCCTGTCAAACTGGTTGCCAGTTGCTTTTATCTTTAAGCCAACTACGAATAGAGGTGTCTATGGGCAAAGGCTTTTAGATACGTGGAGCTTTCTGAGTTTGCCTGTGCCGGGGTGGCAGAGTGGTAATGCGCCGGCCTCGAGATCCTAATCATTAGAAAGGGCCAGCAAGCCGGTGGGCCTCGGCCCTCAGGGGTTCAAATCCTCTCCCCGGCGCCTGAATCCCAGACGACTTTGACTCTAGATTCAAAGCCCGCGTACTGTGCCCCCACTTGATATTTTGAAACGAGATGCGCTTATACACTAATTAGATAGATTCAGGTGTAGAAGATCTGAGAATGAAGGTTTTATTTGGCTGATCAAGGAATGCTTATAAGAATCGTGGAATTTTAATGAGGAGACAGATTTTGGGGAAATGCGAATTTGCAGGATGAATATAAAACCCAAGGAAACTTTCCATTTACAGCAGTGATAGTGATTGCTATCATAGTTGTAGCAGGGATCATTGGAAACTTCTATACTTATGAAGTGGTCTCAAACAGCGTTAGAAATGCGGAAAGGCGAGTTGAAACTCTTCAGGCTCAAATAGAAGCCTTAACCGAAGCGTTGGGAAGCTACAATCAAACAAGCGTAGGTAATGTGACACTTTCTGAGCTATATGAGGGCATTAAAGACTCTGTGGTTTTGATTCACGGATATATGGTTGAGTCTGCTCTAGTTGGTCAAGAAATCACTGATGTGTCAGGATCTGGTTTCGTCTACAACCTTTCAGGCTATGGGATGGTAGTTTGTACGAACTATCATGTGATTGAGGGCGTGGATCCGCCAAGCTTGACTGTAACATTTAGAGACGGTAACTCTTACCTTGCCACTAGACTAGGGGAAGACCCATACTCGGACTTCGCGGTTCTTTTAGTGGATGCTCCTGAAGAAGAGTTCAAACCTCTTCCTATAGTTAGTTCGTCACTTCTCAAGGTGGGTGATTTGGTGATAGCAGTGGGGAACCCTTATGGTTTGACTGGTAGTATGACTACCGGCATTGTCAGTCAACTCGGGAGAACCATTACTGAGCCTATGACTGGCGGTTACCCAATAGCTGATGTTATACAGATCAGCACACCAATAAATCCTGGAAATTCAGGGGGCCCCTTACTTAATTCGAAGGGGCAGGTAGTTGGAATCACTACTGCTGTGATCACGGAGTCTCAAGGCATAGGCTTCGCCATACCCTCTGATACAATTCTTCGAGAGATCGTTTGGCTGGTTAATGGCATGGAATATGAACATTCTTGGATAGGAGTAACGGGAATGGACATGTCGTATGAAATTGCCCAAGCTATTGAAACTCCTACAACCTATGGTTGGCTGATAGTAAGTGTCATGAACAATAGCCCAGCTGAGAAAGCTGGTTTGAAGGGGGCGACTCATAATGTTGAAATCTACGGTCAGACAACCCCAATAGGAGGGGATATTATACTTGCCATCAACAACACAGGAATTTTGAATGGAGACGATATCTCAAAGTATCTCGAGGAACATACAAGGCCAAGCCAAACTATCAGTATCACAGTTGAGAGAGATGGATCTGAAATGCTCATTCCTCTGATTCTTGAGCCTCGACCACCACCTACAACTTGAAGCTTCCAACTTCTAATTCAGGTTGTCTAAACCTCAGAAGTTTCGTGGCTTGGCTATAATTTCCTTGATTGCTGCATCGAAGAGCCGGGTGGAGTTCGCAGGTTTCATCAATAATGCTGTATCCGCGCCTCTGCCTGAGCCAGCGATCGCAATGACATCCTTATTCATCTGTATAAGGCCTGCATCAGCAGCCATCAAAACAATCTCTACACAAACTTTCGTTCCTTCCCCAAACAATCTCAGTGCGTGCGCAATGATCTCAAGAGGCTCTATTGTACCAAACTTTTTACGGATCGCCCTTTCTCCACCGCTTAGAGCGTGTGAAGCTGTTAGGATTTTGGCGCCCTGTGCTGAGATCTGCTGTCGGTTCTCCTCCTTCAATTCCTGAAAACTTGGCTTAGAGAAGCCTGAATGATGGGTTACAACCACCAAGTTGAAGTCCTTGAACAATTTTGCCGTTTCCACCCCAGTTTCACCCGTTGTCGAAGCTACAACTATATCGTCCACACAATTCTTTTCCGCGTACTCCCTCACAGCTCGCAAGACACTTTTTGTGTTCTGTTTGCCAGGAGCTTCAAAATACATAACTGTCCTTTCAATAAGACTCATATTCAACCCAAGCAACGCAATATTCTTTGACCCGTATTTCCCTTTTTCGTTTCCGAATTGAGAACCATCATGGGATGTAGAGTTCTAAACGGACTTCTTTCTGATGGGCTTTCTTTTCAATTCAGTCTCACAGATCCTACAGCGTTTTGCTCTATGATCCGCGGGATATTTGTAGTGGCATGCGGGACAGTAAAGCATCCAGTGGAAGCGGTAACGTATGCCAAAGGTTGTTAGTGATGCAAACTTGATCTTTATTTGGTTAGCTACATTTTGTATTGAATAATCGTCGGTGATGATCCGGGGTCTGTGACCTTGGTTTCTCAGTTCCAATGCCAATGCTAATACTTGTTCATCTGCTTCTGAGAGGAATCTAAGGTCTCCTGATTTTTTTGAGTATATTCTTATCTTCCTTATGATTTCTTCAGTGGGAGTCTTAATCCTCAGTTTTCCTTCGTCAACAGCTGCTTCAAATCGGATCCTAGGTAGAGTGTTGGGGATGAGTTCGTTTCTAACAGCTGGAACTGAGTACTGCAGGTTTTTAATGGAAAGGGGTTCAAATCCAGCAATAAACGCTGATGTGTCTAGAACGATAATCTCTTTGTTGCCATCTCCTAGCAACAGCAGTTTCCCTTCGGATATAGCAATCGATTTTTTAGTCGTCTGTAGAATTCTCTCTCGAATCGAATGAATGAAGTAAGGTTAACTGACTTTTTAACGGTTATACGTGGTTTTTGTTTTCCGACTGATCTTCTATAGTATCCATCGATTACCACTTGAATATTCCGCGGTCTTTCTATTTCCACCGTGAGTGTTGAGTTTTCGGAGAACACAATGGGTGGAAACTGAACTAGTGGACATACTGGTGTAATCACAAAGACTTGGCTTTCAGGGTCTAGGACAGGACCTCCCGCTGCAATTGAGTATCCTGTTGACCCTGTGGGAGAGGCAATTAGAACAGCGTCAGCTCGGCAGCTTAAGATTCTTTTGCTGTCTTTCAACAGATTCGCATATAACAGTTTTACTGGGGCGTCTGCTGAGATGTAGACTTCATTTAGAGCGTCTGGTAGTTCTTCGCCTTCGATGGTTGCTGAGAGTTTCCTGCAGAGTTCAAGGTTAAACTCTCCATTTAGGCTTTTATCTACTGCTAGTATAGCGTCTTCCGGCTGGATCTCCGCCAGAAAGCCTCGTTCACCCATATTAATCGCAAGGATTGGAGGTTCGGGCTTTGGGATTGATATGCATGTCCTTAATATTGTTCCATCACCGCCTATGG
>DAOWHM010000042.1 GCA_030641425.1 Candidatus Bathyarchaeota archaeon
AGGAACAATAACATCAGTATTGGTTATACAAATGATTTCTCCGCGAGCCTTCTCAATTCCTAGGTTCAGGGCAGCTGCCCACCCCCTTTTTGGGCAAAAGAACACTTTCACTGCAAATGTTCTGCATATACCTACTGTATTGTCTGTACTACCACCGTCAACAACTATGATTTCATACTTGTCTCGTGGAAGATCATTCGCTAGAATCGAAGATAGAGCGCGACCTATTGTGTCCGCACTGTTTAGTGAAGGAATCACTACAGAAAGAAATTTCAACAATTCCCATCCTATTTAGTGCTGGCTAGTATGAGGCCTTAAGCATGTCGTCATACCGCTAATGTGCCTAGATTAAATGCTAAGTGCTGGACAAACCTCAACATTTTTTTCCTCGAAATAAGTGATGATGGTTGCAGAAGCGAACGGAACATATGGTAAGGGGCATAAAGATGCGATTTCAATCCTGTTTGATAAGAATATCTCCTCCGCAAAATCACGTTTTCTCTCCCCCAACAATAATATCGGTTCAACAAGCCACACAAGCTAGGCGGAAAAATATACCGTATCTGCATTCCAGGATTGTAGGCTAAACGATAACCCTTTCGCAGCATTTTCCAGCAAACATCAAAATCAAAGTCATAACTAAAAGACTCATCAAATTTAATCGGGGTTAAGGACTCTTTTCGAAAAGCACTATTCGTAGCATGCAACATGCCCGGATAATTACCTAGTTTGAGAATGGTAACTGAATCAGGAAATCCTTGTTCTTCATGAAAAATCTGCGAGGCTAACTTCTGAGTTTTCGTTCCATACTCCCAGCATGGAAGAACAGGACCTCCAACACCATCTACCTCTGGATTATGCTGAAGAAATCTGGCTATTTCTGACAGCCAATTAGATGCCACAACGCATCCGGGTTTTGTCATGCAGACTATATCCCCGCGCGCTCTTTCAAGACCCCAATTCAACGCTTGCGCTTGACCTCTAAAAACTCCAGAGTAAACTTGAACCGGAAACTCGTTCACATTTTCTGAAACACGGATACTGTCACTACAGACTAGCAGCACTTCAAAGTCTTGCGGACGAAACTGGTTAAGGAAGATCGACTTCAATGTGGGAAAAAGCAGAATACTATCCTCTTGACAGGGAATTACTACTGAAAGCATTTCAATCCAGTCTTCAACACGCAGGTGATCTGATCGTTTTTACGAGAGATATAATGCATAATAACGCCGCATAATCTCTACCTTACACTCTCACAAATACGAAAACAGTGATCGGGATCCAACAAATCTAAACTTCATTAAGAACAGTCTTCACAGTCTCAGCCGTCTCTTTTATGTCTCTTTCCGAATGTGCCATTGAGATGAAGCAGGTTTCAAATTGTGAAGGGGGTATAAATATCCCCTTTTCCAGCAATCCGTGTTGGTAGGTCATAAACTTCTTAGTGTCCGAGGCTTTTGCAGTCGGATAATCATACACTTGGTCAGAGTTGAAAAATATTTGAAACATAGACGCAATCCCATTAACTGTCACGGGGACACCGTGTTCCTCTGCTGCCTCTTCGAGGGCCTGAGTTATCTTCACACGTTTGGAGTCAAGTCGCTCATAGAACATTGCCCCTTCAGACTTAATCGTCTTCAACGTTGCCAAAGAAGCAGTCACACTAACAGGGTTGCCACTGTACGTTCCTGCCTGGTAAGCCTTGCCAGCTGGAGCTATATTCTCCATAATCTCTCGTTGCCCTGCGAAAGCAGCGATGGGGAATCCTCCCCCCAAAATCTTACCCAGTGTTGTCATGTCAGGCTTCACACCATAGTACTCTTGAGCCCCGCCAAAAGCCAGTCTAAACCCTGTGATCATCTCGTCAAAAATTAACACAACACCATAATCTTCAGTCAGCTCTCGAACAGTCTGCAAGTACCCCTCTCGGGGAGGAACCACTCCAATATTCCCTACGACAGGCTCTATGATAACCGCTGCCACATTATCCTTCTCTTTCTTGAAGGTTCGCTCAAGATCCTCCACGTCGTTGAAAGCGCAGACCAGAGTATTACTTGTGGTTTCCTCAGGTACGCCTAACGAATTGGGAATTCCAAAGGTTGTGGCTCCCGAGCCTGCTTTAACTAGCATGCTGTCATAGGCGCCATGATAGCACCCGTCAAACTTCACAATCTTCTTCTTCCCCGTGTGAGCCCTAGCAGCTCTTATGGCACT
>DAOWHM010000056.1 GCA_030641425.1 Candidatus Bathyarchaeota archaeon
ACAGATATCTGGGATGAACTCAGATTGAAAGGAGTCTTGCATGAAAGTCAATTCTGGGAGACCGGAGTCTCAGTGAGCGAAATATCTCCGGATGCAGTGCCACCTGAAGAAATCAAACGAATGATTCATGAAAGCCTTCGGCGTTTCTTCCTTCGACCTCGTTTCTGGTTGGCCGAAACACTTCAGACCCTGAAAAGCTCCTATCGACTAAACCTAGCAATCAACAATCTTAACCGAATACATACAATTGTCGAAAGCGCCCGTGACCTCATCTAGATTGCCTGTGAGTCAAATACTCAACTGCTCCGTTCGAGTGAATGCGTGCAGAAGCTCTCCTCGCAGCCCAACACTGAACCGCGACCCCTACGGGATAAGATGCGGGATGCCTCTCAGCATATTCAATGTGTACACCCAATACTGTGAACCTGCCTCCGAGTCCCATTGGTCCAATCCCTGTTGAGTTCGCTGCTTCGTAAAGCTCCTTTTCAAGTCTTGCCAACTCAGCAACTGGGTTAGGCTGATTCAATGGCCTTAACAACGTCTTCTTTGCCAGTTTCATTGCAATATCTGCGCCGCCTCCCACAGCAACGCCTATTATGTTTGGAGGGCATGGCTTTGCGCCAGCTTCCATCACCGTTTCTACAACGAATTTTTTCAAACCTTTTACGCCATCGCCCGGTCTCAGCATGCCCAAAGCGGAAACATTTTCACAACCTCCCCCCTTGGGAAACGCTGTGATCTCTATGCTGTTCCCAGGAACAATCTCCCAATGGATAAACGGGATAAACCTTCCTGTGTTGTCTCCTGTATTCTTCTGTGTAAATGGATTAACAGCATTTGGACGTAGTGGTATTTCTCTTGTGGCTCTTCTCGTGGCCTCGCTCAGGGCATCTTCGATCTTGTCTAGACCTTTCACTTGGGCGCCAGCTTTTATGTAAAAGATGATTACGCCTGTGTCTTGGCACATGGGTGTAAGCGTTCTTTCGGCCAACGCGATATTGTCTAGAATCGTCTTCAACTGGGTTTTTCCCACGTCGCTTTCCTCACGACGATATGCGTCTCGAAGCTTTTCTTTGACGTCTTGTGGCAGTTCTGTCACTGCCATCTGCAAAAGTCTAACCGCAACGTTTTCAACGTTGTCTAGGATTGTTATGTTTCTCTCCTCTGTGAAGAGGATAAATGTCCATGTTCAGCTTAAAGCCTTTTTGCGGGGTTGCATGCGCTTTAGATATTCACAATCGATATAAGCATCTACCCTTAATCACATCTTTGCGATGCCAGAAATCTAAAGCGGCAAAGGTGTAAGTGGTATGAAAGAGGCGATTATACTCGCGGGAGGACAAGGATGGAGACTCAAACCCACCACATGGATTCCAAAACCACTCTTAAGAATCAACAAAAAAACCCTGATAGACCGCCAAATAAGCTGGCTGCGCTCACATGGATTCGAAAAAGTCATAATAGCATCAAACAGAGATGACCTGACAAAACTCTCAGTCACTTTCTCTATAGAAGAGGAAAACCTGGGAACAGGAGGAGCTACTCGAAGCGCCTTCAAAAATATCAACGGTGCCATAGCATACGTCATGAATGTTGATGACATAGTCTTCTATGACCCAACTGAGCTCTATGACTATGCTACGAAAGGAGCAGGAACACTTCTCGCTAAACCAACGCTACCCTTCAGCAAAGTGACTCTCCGTAACGGAATGGAGGTGGTGCGATTCGAACGCAGATCAACACTCGATAGCTACGTAAGTGCTGGTCATCACGTGTTCAAGAAAACAGTAGTCGAAAGATATTTCCCGGAAAGAGGAGATTTTGAGTTTACTGCAATGCAGAGGCTTGCGGACCAGAAACTTCTTCGCGGATATACCTATCACGGAATGTGGCTTACAATAAACACCATGAAGGATCTTTTGGAAGCTAGAACCTACTTCAAATAGATAAACTATTCTAACACTGTGTAGAGGGTGAGAAATTGGCAGCCCCATCACACTGTGTGAGATGCGGGACTGAGTTGTTGCGAGGTGCAAGATTCTGTTCCTACTGCGGAGTCGAGGTCGAAAATGTTGTGAAGGAAGAGTTCTCAATATCAGCAGACAACCTTGTCAGCAAAGTTAAAGAGCTGATTCATGAAGGGAATATCACCCGAATCACAATAAAGGACGAAAAGGGCAAAACCCTCCTCGAAATACCAGCCACAATTGGGTTAGTAGGCGCCCTTATAGCTCCATGGCTGGCAGCGCTGGGAACAATAGCTGCCTTAGCCACAAGGTGCACGATAGCGGTTGAGAGGAGGAAATAGCAGGTCTACGCTTGGCAGACTCTGGCGGAAACATGTTTCAGGATGAGCTCCATAAATCTCCAAAACAGTCATTTCTGAAACCCTACGATCCTACGTCGGGTTGGCACGTAGATGTACTCGCAAATTCCGAAGGAAGAAATATCCTAGGATATCCTTTACATAGGAAAAGAATGCCTTCTCCTCTTTATCAAGGAATTTCCGGTGCGAAGTGAACGCTCGAATTCTATCATCAAATGCAACCTCACCTATTTTCCTAATTCTCAGAGATATGTCATGATCTTCTGATGTGAGTAGCTTCTCGTCGAATCCTGCAATCTTCCAGAAAGCTTCAGTCCTGAATGCACAAGAAGCACCCCAGAATAGAGGGTAGTTAACTCTTACAAGGATTTTTTGAAGGGCATTTGTAAGGCTGTAGAGATAAGGTCTCTTTATCTTTTCAAGGGGAAACAGGGGACCTGTCACACAGGCGATGTCCTGATTTTGGAAAGTTTCTATGATTCCTTTTAGCCAGGATTTCGAGGCAACAGTATCCGCATCGATGAATGCCAGCACACTTCCCGCTGCTATCCTTGCTCCCAAATTCCTTTGAATGCTCGGGCTTTTCTCCAGAGAAACCACGATTTTATCTGCATATTTCTCCGCAATCTCTACAGTGGCATCTGAGCTTCCACCATCAACAACTATTATCTCAGAATTCTCACTGCCTTTCTGTTTTCTTAATGAAATCAAACATCTTTCTAGATAATCCTCTTCATTCAATGTAGGAATGATCGTTGAAACCAATTCACTCAGGGTAGGTCACTCCGCCAGTTAATTCTAGATGTACCTACATAAAACATTTAACGTAGGTCGCGTGCGCATAACACGGCTTGTGACACGTAAACATGGGTGCATTAATGTTAGCTAATATCTTGTGCTGTTGCCCACAGAAACTGAAAATAGTCTCTGGCAAATTTCACTAACCCCATGTGATTTGACCATATGACAAGTTTTGCTTCGTCCTCGCCAAGAAAGAGCAAAGCCTCCCTACCATCAGCGATGACGCCACCGCCAAACATGTGCTCTCGAACCCTAACCTTCTCAATCCCCGCTACCTTCTCTGCGTCCCAGTCTTTCGTAATCATGACTTGAACGTTGACTCCGCTGTCAGATAAATGTCTTAACAATGCAACAACTGTATCCACAAACCCTTTCGCGAACATTGGGGCGGCGACCATCAATTCCTTCCTAGTCTGTTCCAGCATCTCACGTAGCTTCGCTAAGATGCTGTATTCCCCTCGTAGAATCC
>DAOWHM010000064.1 GCA_030641425.1 Candidatus Bathyarchaeota archaeon
TACGATTCTTCCACGTTTGCGAATAATCATGGTGCTTACATCTCCAACCCACTGGGTAGAAACTGAGACGCCGATTTTGTATATGGGTTCTAGAAGATTAGGTTGTGCTGTGAGAAATGAGCCAAGAAGGGCTTTTCGTGTTGCGGGCATAACTTGTGCTGGACCACGATGCACTGGGTCTTCATGCAGCTTGACGTCTACAAGCTTGACTTTTAGACCTCGAATTGGTTCTTCGCAGAGCGGGCCATTTTGGCAGGCCCATCGGAATCCAGCAATAATCATGTCTCTGGCCTCTCGCAGAAATTGAATCCCCTTTGTCAAATCGATTAGGATGTTCTTGTGCTCCTCAAGAGACCAAACGTTTCTTGTTTCGTCCCTCGACCAACTAGCCTCTGACTTTAGCACGGCGCCGATCTTTTTCCGCCCCATATCTTCTCTAATCTCTCCATCATCAATTAGTTTCAGGGCTTCATCATCCAGTGGTTCCACCTGAATCCAAAATCGACTATGTTTGTTGGGGCTTTTTCCCATCGCCTTTATACCTTGTCCAGCAATACCTTCCCGGTAGACAACAATTGGACGGGAAGTCAGAATCTCCAATCCTCCGCCATATTGCTTTAGGAATTTCACCGCAATCTCAAGGTGAAGTTCACCCATTCCACTAAGCAGATACTCACCTGTTTCCTTGTTTACTGTACTCACAAGGTTTGGATCGTCAATTGCTAACCGATGCATGAGATCCACGAGTCGTGGTAATTCCTTTGGGTGCTTAGGCTCCACTGCAATAGTGACTACTGGCTCAGAGACATATTTTATGCGCTCAAACGGGACCATCAAGTCCTTGTGCTCAATGTCAACAAGACTCTCACCAGCTCTCGCCAAGTCCAATCCAAGCAATGCCGCTATGTTCCCTGCATCAATACGGTCTACGACCTCTCTGAAAGCGCCCATATACATGGAGACCTGTTGAGTCCGATAAGCTTTCTTTGCTCCAACCAAGTAAATCTGGTCGCCCTCATTGATGGTTCCGGAGAACAGGCGACCTGTGGCAACGAGTCCTGCGTGAGGATCCATTTGTGCAGAGGTGAAGCATGCTATTGTGGGTCCGTTGTCGCTGCAGTTAAGCATAGCCTTTCCCATCTCTGAATCCAAGTCTCCTTTCCAGATTTTGGGGATTCGATACTTCTGGGCAATCACAGGATTCGGAAGGTTTTTGACGGCCATGTCCAAAATAGCTTTATGAAGCGGTATTGTTTCTGGAAGTTCTTCCCAGCTGTCTTTGTGATAGGATTCTACGACATCACTGAATTTAATCCCCTTTTTCTGAGCGATGTCAACTGTAAAGCCCCATTTGTGAAGTGCGGAGCCGAAAACAACTGTTCCCTTGGCTGGGTCGACTTTCCACTTGTTCTTATACCCTTGCTCTCCATATAGGTCGATCAAATTGTTGAAATCGCGGATTATTCGAAGGAGCTTACTCTGAACTTCATCTGAGTTCAGCTTTAACTCTCTTATCAAACGATCAACTTTGTTGATGAACAAGACAGGCTTAACCCGTTCAGATAGTGCTTGTCTTGTCACAGTCTCGGTTTGAACCATTACTTCCTCAACTGCGTCTATGACGACGACTACTCCATCGATGGCTCTTAACGCCCGTGTAACTTTTCCTGTGAAATCAACATGCCCAGGCGTGTCGATCAAGTTGATTAGGCGGGGTTTGTTCTCGATTTCGTGGACGAGTGAAATGTTCGCAGTCTTGATGGTGATGCCGCGCTTCTGTTCCTCTTCAAGGTAATCAAGGGCTCTAGCTTGTCCGGCTATTTTCGGTGACAATAGTCCTGCTTCAGCCAACAGGGAGTCGGTCATGGTTGTTTTGCCATGGTCTATGTGGGCTATTATTCCAATGTTACGGATGTCTTCCTTCTTTTTCATGAGCTTAAGGATGTCGCCGGTTTGTCTGAACCTGGGCATTGTATATCCTCCAATATTGGGAACTAGCATGCTTGATATGGAGCTACCGTATTAACCTTACGATGTACGACCTTTCATGCGCGCGGAGGCTCACTTGCGAGTACACAACACAACTAGATGGTGTCAAACTTCTTCTTCAGAAGATTCCAGAGCTTATCGCCTACGTAATGGAAGTTCTTTGCAACCTTTCCGTGTGCAAGCTCGCTCATGGCCTGATAATCAAATAGGGCTACGCCTATCGCCAAACACTTCTCAAATCGTTCATCTACGATGAGAAGAATGTCATTTTTCTCAAAATCCCCCTTAACGCGAACAACTCCAGGAGCCATCACATCAGCTCCGTTGCAGACATATGGAACAGCACCCATATTCACAATAATCTTAGGAAGGACAGGAAACACTTCACTCAAAAACAATGTAGGAAAGAGCCTGTCACTCAACCTGACCAATGCGGGTTTTCCATTGACAATAAATACCTCAGTTGATTCTAGCTCCACCAACTCGACGCGTGGTTCAGATCCAAAAAATCTTTCGGCTTTCGCATTCACAATCCTAGAAAACTCAATGATTACCTGTCTTGCCACCTTCTCCTTGAGAAAGTGTCTTTGAGAACTCTTGAACGTCATCTAAATCATCTCATCGAGACATCAGTCTCAATAATTGCTCTTGATTGCTTGTAAGAGTTTTCCAAGTGGAAAGCCAAAAGCCCGTTTCCAAACAATGTTCGTGATTATCGTTTGAAGTCACTATTTTGATTGGAAAAAATCGCTAGACTAGGACGCACACAGACATCGCAATTCATAGGGATACATTTAAATTATTCACGTTCAGAACCTATAAAAGACAAGCACCAAAGTGCACAGTGTGAGATGGCAGCTCATGAGTGAAATGACTACAAGAGTCTTGGAAGAGAGCATTGGAAAAACTGTCCTTGTACGATTGAGAGGCGGAAAAAGCCTACGAGGAAGACTGAAGGGTTTTGATCAGCACTTGAACTTGGTGCTCGAAGAGACAGAAGACAATACAGACAAGGCAGATGTAAGAAAGCTGGGCACCATTGTTGTACGCGGAGATAATGTAGTTATCATCTCTCCACCTCCTAGGTGAGGATTTTGGGAACGAGCAAGGGCACGCCATCTTTTGGGAAGCGTGCGAGGAAAACCCTTCACATCCGATGTAGACGGTGTGGTCGGAGATCGTATCACGTGAGAAATAAGCAATGTGCCGCTTGTGGTTATGGAGCCTCGTCGAAGATTAGGCGGTTTTCGTGGCAAACTAAGACTTTAGGTAGAGTAAGACTTCGTTGAACCTTGTGTAGCAGTTTCTATTCGGTTTAGGTTTTAGGGTGTTTTGGCTTCGACTTCCAAGGCATCATGCTGAAAATTGGGCAATCAATAAAGTATTTATCTATCCATCCGTGTCTAGTAGAAACTACCTAGAAGCACAGATCAAATAGATTATGAGTAATGTTTGGAGGCGACTATGGCGATGGTGAGAAAAGCACGCATCCGGTTGTCGAGTACCGATTATAAAAAGCTTGAGAGCGTCTGTGGAGAGTTGAGAGCCATTGCCGAAAAAACAGGTGTCAAAATGACTGGACCATTCCCACTACCCACCAAGCGGCTTCGAGTACCGGTTCTCAAAACCCCATGTGGACAGGGAACCGCCACTTGGGATAGATGGGAAATGCGCATCCATAAGCGTCTCATCGA
>DAOWHM010000071.1 GCA_030641425.1 Candidatus Bathyarchaeota archaeon
GGATGAGATTAATCGAACAGGAAGAAACAGAAAGGAGGATCTGCAGTCCTTAGGAACTATGGATGAGATTGTTACACTAAAGGAAGCAAAGAATTTTCTGACGCGAGAGCTCAAGGCAGAGATAGAGGTTTTCAGAGAAGATGATGAACAGAAATTTGATCCTGAAAACCGTGCTAGATTAGCAAAACCTTACAGACCAGCGATATACATACGATAATGAGCGACCTTCGTTGACAGGTCTATGGTGTTTAAATCCTCAAGCGCATCTGCAACATCGATAAGTTGGCATTGTTAACTTTAATGTGGTAGTTCCTGCGTCCACCGGAACTTGTAGTTACATAGTAGTCTTCATCTTTTTTAAGTTTGCTTCCATAGAGTAAAGCTAGAATAGTACGGCTGATGTTTATCGGTGTCAACTTCGAACTTGAAATCTTTTCATCAATCTCGTTCTTTAACTGTCTCGGATTTATCGAATAGATGATTCCTTGATTCAAATTGGACTTTTTAAGGCTTCTTTCCATGTCCGAAAGAAGATATAAAATAAGGTCGTAATATGGACTTTCCTTTCTTTCGATAAGGTGAAGGTAATTAACAATGGGGATAGGGATTTTATGAACTTCGGACATGGCCTTCCCCTATATATATAGATGTTGAGGATGCAAGATTTAAGTCTTGACCATATATAAATCCTTATGGAACATTTCTCTATGCTCCTTACAATGGACACCTAAAGATTCTCACGGGCGGTATCCACACGAAACTTTGCTCACCTCATCAACCTCGGGCATTCGCTTTCATTAAAGAATTATATCAGTGTCCATTCAACTGTATATGTTCCTGGGCCCGTGGCGTAGTTTGGATGCAGTATCTGCCAAAAAGCGCGTCGGCCCTCTAAGCCGGAGACCCTGGGTTCGAATCCCAGCGGGCCCGCCACACTTTTGTAGCGAAGATGCATGCTCGAAGTTTAAAGTTTGGAATCTGGAAAAGTAATGGTCCTCAAGTTAAAATCGAGTCACTGTAACTTTAATATTTAACTTGTTGATGTATATGGGTGGATTTGAGATGAGCACGCACGCGGAAGATCTGAAACTGCGTCTAATGACTATTGAGTTGCTTCGCACCGCAAAACGCCAATATACCTATCGGGAGCTTTCAGCCAAGACAGATTTGCCTGTGACTGTACTAAGCAGATATGCAAAGGGTCACGTTCTGCCAAATATTACGAGAGCTAAGAAGCTGTGGAAAACCCTCAGGAAATTGGTTGGATTAGAGATTGAGCTTCGCAGAAAGATTCATTTCAACAGTGATGGATATTTTGACAATACTGGTATCATAAGTAATTTCAACATATTGCGGCAGGCAGCGCATCAAGCCCTTGCTACTTTTGCCGGTAAACGAGTCACGAGGGTTCTGACCGCGGCTGTAGATGGAATTCCCCTCGCAACTATGGTTAGTAACCAGTTGGGCATCGATATGGTAATCGCTAAACGGAACAAGGAAGTAGGAGTCCCAGCTTTTCTCGAAGAAACATATGCACTGAGGGACTCAGGCGTGACTATGACACTTTACATCCCCAAGAATGATATAAAGCGGAGAGATAGTGTGCTCATTGTTGATGATATAATAAAGACCGGTGAAACACAGAATGCATTAATAAATCTGGTTCGGAAAACCAAAGCGGAAATTTCAGGCATTTTCACGTTGATAGCTATAGGAGAAGAGTGGAAGCAAACTTTGAATCTTCCTAAAGGTTGCCCTGTAGAAGTTGTCACCAAGATAAACCCTCCTACTAGACGGACCTAGAAGACAGCGCAATTGCTGATTAGAAGAACCTCTGAGTTCAACCAGGGATTCCTCAAAGATGAATTTAGTTCTTCTGGCTTGTGATTCAGATGAAGACGATTGAATGGAAAGAAGGAATTGTCGTCACGATTGATCAAACTAAATTGCCTACCGAAACGATAATTCTGAAGATGACTAGTTGCGGCGAAGTTGCGGAGGCAATAAAAACGATGAAGATTCGAGGTGCCCCTCTTTTGGGTGCTGCAGCAGGATATGGCCTTGCTTTGGCTGCATATCACTCAAATGCCAAAACTAAAGGTCAACTGATGAAAGAGCTTATTGCTTCAGCACAGGCACTCCGGAGAACCCGACCAACAGCGATCAACTTGTTCTGGGCTTTGGAACGAGTGTTAGAGAAAGCGAGAGGAGCTGAAGGAGACGTTGCTACTGCTGTAAGCTTGGTGATTGACGAAGCTGAAAAAATAGCGAGTGAGGACGTTGATATAAACAAAGCTATTGGAAAGCATGGATCTCCACTCATAGACGATGGAGATACTGTATTGACACACTGCAACGCAGGTAGGTTAGCCACAGTCGATTATGGTACAGCCTTAGGAGTTATTAGAGCAGCTTGGAAAGATGGAAAGAATATCAATGTAATAGCAACAGAGACCAGGCCGTTACTTCAAGGTTCCAGATTGACGACTTATGAACTGCTTCAAGACGGTATTCCCGTAACATTAATCACAGACAACATGGCAGGCTACGTTCTGTCAAAAGGGTTAATCAACAAGATTGTTGTCGGTGCAGACAGAATAGTGACTGATGCTGTAATCAACAAGATTGGTACCTACACAATAGCGGTTCTAGCTAAAGAGAACAATGTTCCTTTCTATGTTGCTGCTCCTGAGTCAACTTTCGATCTGGAAAGGTCGTCAAAGAACGTTCTCATTGAGGAGAGAAAGGCGGATGAAGTAGTCAGGTTTAACGACGTACTCGTAGCTCCAACTGGAGTAGAAGTTCTCAATCCAGCTTTTGACATTACTCCGCTTAAATATGTCTCTGCAATAATCTATGAGAAAGGAATCCTCCACCCAAAGGAATTCCGAAGACTCCAACTCAATAAGAACTAGTTGGCTTAACTAAATCTGGATGCTAATGTTCCATCAGGAAGATCAAGGTCGTGAGAACAAAGACACAGAGTAAAGAATTAAAAAACGTTGAGGCAAAGAAGATTAGAGCCACTTTCAATAATCAAGGCGTCACGATCCAGAAAAAGGGTAACGTTGAAGATTTGACTTCCCGTGGTTATGGAACAGTTGAAGATAAGGAACTAATGCTAAATGCTTATGAAACTCTATTTCTCCTGAGTAAAGGACTGCTGGAAATCTTCAAAGGAAAATCCAAGAAGGCGTTGGACTTCCAAGAGCTTCTGCATCTGTTTAGACCTGCAGATGAGAATGTTTGGGTCAAATATTTAATTTATCGGGATCTTAGAAGTCGCGGTTACGTTGTTAGAGAAGGTTTTGGATTAGGAATAACATTCCGAGTTTACGAAAGAGGAGAATATAGTAAAGCAACTGCTACCTATCTCATCCTAGCGATACAAGAAGGCAAACCAATTGCAGCAAAAGAACTAGCCCGAGTGTTAAGACATGTTCAAAGCTTGAAGAAAAAGCTCGTATTGGCAGTTGTTAACCGACGTGGAGAGATCGTTTATTACACCCTCTCAAAACTAACCATGAAATAGCTGTTGAGTGGTTCCCATGCAAAAATTTCAAAGAGTCAGAGGCATGCGTGACTTCTTACCTTCAGACGCTGCAAAGCTGAGACATGTTGAAGCTGCAACAAGAACCGTTGCAGATCTATTTGGTTTTAAGGAGATAATAACACCCCTCGTCGAGCATTATGATTTGCTGGCATCGAAGTCCGGTGAAGAGATTACCGCCAGAATGTATGCCTTTGATGATTTGGGTGGTCGGAAAATCGCTCTAAGACCTGAATTCACTGCTTCTATCGCCAGATTGATAGCTACTACTCTGAGAAATGAACCTAAACCATTACGATTGTACTCGACCGGTACACTTTACCGCTATGATGAGCCCCAATTTGGCCGCTACAGAGAGTTTTGGCAATCAAACTACGAAATCTTTGGCAGTAACAGACCTGAAGCTGACGTGGAGATTCTCTCGCTAACGCATCAGTTGATGCAAAGACTTGGAGTTCGAAAATTCTGGTTCAAAATCGGTGATGTCAGTATACTGAGGGGATTGTTGACAGAAGAAGAAGTAGAAGAAGAACAGCAAAATAGTTTGTTGCAGCTCTTGGACGCTAAACGTTGGGAAGACGGGCTGGAGACAGCTAAGTCCTTCGGAGTTTCAACAAGAGGAATTGAAGCCTTAAAGAATATCTTTAAGATCGAAGAAGGAAAAGCAGCAAAAGCTTTGCAGAAGGCCAAGAAAGCGCTCAGCGATTATGCGAGTGGGATCAGCGCAACAGAAAACTTGAAGCACATAATTGATCTCTGCAAGCGAAGTGGGATTGATATTGACCTGATAGTGGAGCCAAGGTTCGCTCGAGGTTTGGAATACTACACAGGGATGATCTTTGAAATATTCATTCCAGAGATGGGTATTTCACTAGGTGGAGGTGGGAGATATAACAAACTTGTACAGATGTTCGGAGGCGAACCAACCCCAGCTGTGGGCGTAGCTCACGGTTTGGACCGCATAACCTTAGCCCTAGAGAAACAAGACAATTCGCCAAAAATCTCCAGGCAGATTGCAGTTATGGTTCCCATTGGTGAGAAATCTGTCCTAAAAGCAATAGAACTGGCGTCGCAGCTTAGGGAAGTTGGAATCAGTGTCGAGATGGAGATTATGGGTCGAACAGTTACTCGAGCTCTCCAAGATGCTGACCGAAGAAATGCAACTCACGCAATTATCATAGGTCAAAAGGAAATAGCGGAAAAGAAAGTTGTTTTGCGAAATTTGAGAACTAGACAACAACGCCTTATTAGTATTAAGAAGTTGTTTGTAGAACTTGCGAAATAAGTAGATTATGGGTTTTGCTCTTCGAGATCCACATGGACCTTTTTTCTCTTAAGTTTGCCAAAGACAGCTAACGATCCAAAGATGAATACTGCGAACCATAATATCACGCCGAAGAAGAGGTTTGCCAATAATGACCAAGAAAATAGCATGTCAATCTCAGCAGAAATATAGTCGGATGACATACCAAAAACTGTGAAGTAGTAATTGAAGTACCAGTGTAACAATATGGGAGCTTGAATCCCATAGTAGAGATATGCTACTGCAAATACCGCTCCGCTCAATGCAGCTTGAGATATCTTTCCAATTCCCCAGCCACCAAAATAGTGGGCAACGCCAAAAAGAGCAGCTGTGAAAAACACCATCATCCACTCAGACAAAGTTAAGCCACCCCCTAGCAAACCGCTCTCTCTAATTGTTCTCAATCCAACTCGTTCCTTCGCCTTGTCAGGCTGCAAAACAGCTAACATACATGTCTTAAGCCGTTGAGCCCCAGAGAAGTAAGGTCTTGTACTCTTTCCAACAATCGAAATGTAGGTTACCAAAAAAGCGCCTATAGGAAGAATTCGAAAGATTATCTCTTCAACTATAGGAGCACCTGAGAATTGAAGGAAGTCAGAGAAAGGATTCCCAACAGGGGGTTCGCCGGTAGGAAGCCCACTTTGACTTTGCAGAAAATGCAGGACCATTGTAGCCACAAACAGCATGGACGAAATTAAGGGCATAGCTAGGAGGTTGTTGTCTAAGGGGTTTCCCTGAGTAGTTCTTGATAGGAGTTTCTTGATTTCGGTTGAGAGGTTCTCTCTGAATTTCCAAGCCGCTACGAAGCACAGAGCAAATATACACCAAAGAAATAGAAAATACAATCCAGCGTTTACTTGGACTTCCACAGCTACAAACAACAACGGATAGATTATTATCGAGCCCTGACTGAATTCGAGTCCTTCTATGGTAGAGAATAAAACTAGGATGCCCAGACCCATCGAAATTACATATGAAATAATAATAAAAATGGCAACAATCAGGGCAAACCCCAAGAAATACCTCTGTAACATTTCAGGCAAAGAATTCATATTGTGCACTTCGGGTAACGATTGCTTTGCTGCCTACGCATAA
>DAOWHM010000114.1 GCA_030641425.1 Candidatus Bathyarchaeota archaeon
AGAAGGATGCGATCTCCATTCTCCAGAGGATGGTTTTTCCAAGACGTAGATGACATGCTTCGCGAGATAGAGGAGATGATGCAACGAGAACTAGAAGCATTCACTTCCCGCATCCCGAAATATTACGTAAGGGAACGCATCATGTCGAATGGAAGCAAAGCTCGCGAATTGGGACCTTTTGTTTATGGTTACTCAATGACTATTGGTCCTGACGGAAAACCTATCATTAGAGAGTTCGGGAATGTCCACCCCTCTCGTCGTGGTCCACAAATTAGAGAGGAACGGGACCCCCTTATCGACGTAATGAGCACAGATGACGGAGTAAGGGTCGTCGCTGAGCTACCAGGTGTGAACAAAAAGGATATCATGCTCCATGTTCTAGACGACACATTAACAATCTCTGTGGACACACCTAATCGCAAGTACTACAAAGACGTGAAGCTCCCAATGGAAGTAGAGCCAGAAGATGCCGAAACATCCTACAAAAACGGAGTCTTAGAAGTTACCCTACAAAAAACTGAGAGACATAAGCCAAAAGGAGAGTCAATAAAAATAGATTAACCTTGGGTCACAGCTCCACAGAAGCTACCTTCACTACGCGAATTTCAACATGCGGCGAAGACCTTTGACAAAACCATCAGAACTCAAAACACTCGAACACATCTGCAACAAAGCAGAAAAAACAAAAGAAATCAAAGAAGTTGACCAAAACAAACTCTTCGACTCCTTCGGTCAACGATTCAAAAAGGCTTGGGAAGCAATCAAAGACAGACGAGTCAAGAAATACATCTTCAAACCCAGCAACCGAGTCGTATGGATAGTAATTGGGAAGGAAAGGGATTATCTCATAATGCCCGCCGCCGATTTTTGCACATGCGACGACTTCTACTTTCGAGTGATGGACAACCAAGTACACCTCTGTTATCACTTAATAGCTCAAAAACTCTCAGAAGCATTACAGAACTATGTTTCATATGAAGAAGTGGACGAACTTCACGAAGCACTAATGAAAGAATGGAAGAAGGCGATAGTTTAAATAACCAACAGTCAGCTACTATCAAACGGTGAAACCACTAATTGGGAATAGATGCTTTCTACTTTAACCTAGTCCAAATCTTGACTGTTTCTGCATTCATCGCCTTAATAATCATCTTTCTCCTAATACTCCGGGGTCGAGAAAAGAAAGCATAGCTAAACAAACTCGTTCATCTTCAGCCAAATTACCTAAATGTCGTTTTATATATCGTTAAGAAATGGGGCATGATTTATCGTTACCATCACTATTTATTTGTAAGGAATAGAGAAGGATTTGACGGAAAAATAACTAGTAGACCACCCGTTACTGTGAAGAAGAATGAGCACGGAGAAGATACTGCAGCGGATCTTGGCAAATCGCCGAGATTTAACTCGCAAAGAAGTGGCGTCAGCAATAGAGGAAAAGAGAGCTGCAAGCGAAGGTTTCTTAACAGACGAGGCATCTGCTCGACTAATTGCCGCAGAATTGGGAGTGGAAATCAGCCACAAAGGACAACTACCTAAAATATTGATCAAGCATCTCATCGCTGGGCTCAACGATGTAACCGTTTCAGGTCGAGTACTGTTGGTCAACAAGCCGAAAGTGTTCTCAAGGTTCGATGGAAAAGGTAAAGTGGCTCGACTTCAAATCGCAGATAGAACGGGTAGTATTGGAGTCGTTATGTGGGATAACAAGGCGGAGCTCGTCGATGAGATTCACCTTAGGGAACTCGTTAGAGTTAAACATGCTTATGTCCGTCGATCTAACCGCAGAGAACTGGAAATCCATGTAGGAGAGCGAGGCAGCATCCAAATTCAACCTCCAGGCCTCAACGAAGATGATTACCCTGCAATTGAAAACTTCCTCACCAAAATCCACGAAATTAAAAAAGAAAACAAATACATCAACGTAGAAGGCACTGTCGGAAGAGAATATCCGATATCTACTTTCCAAAGAAAAGATGGAACCCAAGGTAAGATCAAACGGGTAGTTCTTGAAGATGAAACTGACCACATTCCTGTTGTATTTTGGAACGAAAAAGCAGAAGAAGTCGCACGGATCAAAGAGGGAGACACTGTCTTACTGATGAACACAAAGGTGAGAGAAAACCGACAAGGAGGACGATGGGAATTGCACTTAGACAACTCCAGCACCATAGAAATTACACCTAAAGAAGAGGACGGTTTAAACATTAAAGATCTGAAAGAAGGGATGAGAATCACCTTTCTTGAAGGCACTGTTATTGCGAAACCGGTGTTCAAAAGGGTAACAACCAAAAGGGGCGAAGAGATTTCCCTTGCTATTTTTAGGTTAAAAGATGAGACAGGGGAGGTCCAGGTCTCCGCGTGGAGAGAGCAAGCAAAGAAAGTGAAAAATTTGACCGTTGGCACTAAGGTCAAGTTGAAAAATATCTATGCAAAAAAAGGGTACAATAGATTGCTTGAGATTTCGACAACTGCTTCTACAGAGATAGATATTTGGCAGTAGTCATGGAAACACTTATTTCAACAAGAACTGCACATTATACCTCTCTCCTGAAGTTGGTGAATCACATGAGGACAACCCAAATCTCTCTTTCTGTTGATGACTTACCCAAGAAATGGTATAATATTACTGGCGATTTGCCAGAGCCATTACCTCCTCCAAAAGAACCAGAAACTGGACCTTCACGCGCTGAATTCCTAGGTAAAACCATGATACATGAATGTCTAGGTCAAGAGGGTTCAACTGACCGTTGGATTCCAATTCCCGAAGAAATCAGAGAGCTTTATATCCAAGCCGGCAGACCCAGACCCCTTTACAGAGCTAGAAGACTTGAAAAGCACCTAGGATTGAAGAAAGTGCGCTTATATTATAAGCGCGAAGATCTATCACCCACTGGCTCCCATAAGGTAAACACTGCTTTGGCACAGGCATACTATGCAGCGAAGGAAGGCAAAACAACACTTGTGACTGAGACTGGTGCCGGACAGTGGGGAAGCGCCTTATCTTATGCGGCTAGTTTGATGGAGCTGGAGTGCATAGTTTTTTGGGTTCGAGCAGTTTATGATTGGAAGTCTGACCGTCGAACCTTTATGAAGCTACTAGGCGCAACGGTATACCCCTCCCCAAGCAAAGAAACCGGAATCGGTCGAGAGCTACTAGCCAAGAACCCGAATAACCAAGGCTCACTTGGAATCGCAGTGTCTGAAGGTTTAGAGTATGCAAGTCAGCATGAAGGCGTCGTCTACTCGTTAGGTTCAGTCCTTAACTATGTTCTTATTCATCAATCAGTCATAGGATTGGAGACTATTGAGCAGTTTAAGCTTGTTGATGACGAGCCTGACTTGATTGTAGGCTGTCTAGGCGGAGGATCAAACTTTGGGGGAATAGCACTGCCCTTTGCAGGCGAAGTGCTACAAGGCAAACGTGAATGTGAATTCTTGGCTGCACAATCAGAGGCGGCCCCCAACCTTGTGAAAGGGGAATACCGATACGATTTTGGAGACGTAGCGGAACAGACACCCCTCTTAAAGATGTATACGCTGGGACACCTCGCTGAAATGGAACCTATAAAGGCAGATGGGCTAAGATATCATGCTGCAGCTCCGTTCATAAGCGCATTGCGTCACCGCAATCTAGTAAGAGCAGTTGCTTATCCAACAGATGAAAGAGTCGTCTTTGAGGCTGCAAGAATGTTCTTCCGGACTGAAGGATGGCTTGTTGCACCTGAATCATCATATGCAGTGAAAGCTAGTATTGATGAAGCGCGGAAGGCAGAGAAAGCAGGTGAAGAAAAGGTGATCTGCATGAATATTAGTGGGCACGGTTTCTTAGACATAGAAGCTTATAGGGAAAAGCTTGGGGTCGAATAGTTCTGCATCGACTCAAAGTATACATGTCCACCTTCCACCACTTGGACACCCAGTCGTCATCAAGAAGGGTTTCTACACATGCTACTACTCTCCTTTTGATGCATGCACTACCTTGTCTCCTAAGTTTTTGAGGAAAGAGTCTGCCAAGTAGCTTTCCGGAAAGAATAGGGGAGAGTTCCGCTTTATTTTGCGGCGTTCTTGATTTCGTCCACTATTATGTCTAACCCTGCTTCTGCAAGTTCCCTTGTCAAGATGAGTGGAGGAGCTATTCGTATTGTGGATTTGCCACAGGTTATCACAGCGACACCGCGTCTCCAGCTATGCATCATCACATCTGTGGCTTTCGTTCCCGCGGGTTTCTTGCTTGTTTTGTCTTCCACAAGTTCTATGCCAATCATTAATCCTTTACCGCGTACATCTCCAACAATATCGCATTCTTCTTTAAGCTCTCTCAGTCGTTTCATAATGTACGTCCCTTGTTTCGTAGCGTTCTCCAACAATTTTTCGTTCTTGATAATGTCTATTACTCTTGACGCAGCCGCGCAAGAAACAGGATTACCTCCGAAAGTGCTTGCGTGAGAACCCCCTTCCCAATCCATAATGGATGTTCGGGCGATCATTGCACCGAGGGGCATTCCTGCCGCAATGGACTTGGCTACACATATTATGTCGGGTTCAACACCCCAGTGCTCAATGGCAAACCATTTGCCCGTCCTTCCCATCCCCGCTTGCACTTCGTCATCCATTAGTAATATACCGTACTTGTCTGCTAGCCTCTTTAATCTCTGAAAATACTCAGGAGGAGGGACAACGTAGCCACCTTCACCTTGTATTGGCTCGAAGACAAAGGCTGCAACTTCTTCAGGGGGAACATATTTCTGTAATAAATACTCATCAATAAAGTCGACACACCAGTAGTGACATTCAGGGAAAGTAAGTTTGAAGGGGCAGCGGTAGCAGTAACCGTAGGGTGCATGAACTACGCCGGGAACTAGGGGAGAGAAATAGCGCCTCTGAACAGGCTTACTGGCTGTGAAAGACATCCCGCCAAAGGTTCTACCATGGAAGGCACTGATGAAAGCTATGTATCGTGGCTTCCGAGTATGCCAGCGAGCAAGCTTCGCTCCCGCTTCAACTGCTTCAGCGCCACTATTTCCAAAGAAGACTTTTTTCTGCCAAGAACCAGGAGTGATCTCGACCAGTTTCTCTGCTAGGTCCACAACTTCATGATATAGAAAGTCTGTAACTGAATAATGTAGAAAACGGTCCAGTTGCTCCCTTATTCCTTTTATGACTTCGGGATGGCTATGACCAACGTTAAGGCATACAAGACCAGAATTGAAGTCAATATATTCATTCCCGTCGACATCACGGATTATACAACCTTTCCCACTCCTTATTGCCAGAGGATAAAACCTAACAAAGGACTGAGATATCACTCTCTCGTCTCTTTTCGCAAGCTCTCTGGCTTTAGGTCCTGGTGGAGTTACGACGATTTTCGGATATTCCGACATGTACGTTCACCTTTGAGAAATTATCAGTAGTCGAGAATGTTTTTATAGTAATCGGTAACCCTGCAACAGTTCAACGCCCACTTCACCAACATTCTTAATGTTTCTTCCGAAAAGGGGCAGGTACAGTTAGACGACAAACACTCAGGCTAGGAAGGATATTAATAGTTAGACTATAACGTAGAAAAAGGTGTGGGTCAGGTCCTTAATTCTTCGTTCGGGAACCTGAAACCAACGTTCGGAACGTTGGGTTGAGGGATTTCTCCAGGCTTATGGTCGAGACATATTTATCTCGATAGTTGAGACGTTCCTCTTTCTTCCCTCTTCGCCTTCCATCTCTTCTGTGCCGATAGCGATTTTCTTCAGTACCAAGTCTTTCGCGAAGGCGCGTCGCAGTAGTTCTACGGTATCGACGGCTGTGCTGATTGACCGTCCTCGCGCTTTGACGGAGATGTTCTTCTCACCTGAGTTGAAGAAGGTGAGACAGGCAACTACATAGTTCATCACTGGTTTTCGGCCGATGAAGACAGTGCTCTCGCTCGTTCTTTTCACCTCACGAGGTTTCTTTTCAACGGTTGGTTTTCCAGGTTTTTCTTCTGTCACATTTTCTACCTCCTCAAGTTACTTGAGGACAATGATGCTCAATGATGCGTCAGTACCCAAGATATTGAATAAGGCTACAGAAAGTTCGTTTAGCGCTTCTTATAGTTTTCCTACGTCTCATTTCCAACAGACAAAACATAAGTTCTTCTTCACAGGGAGCATGTTTAGTGTTTGATGTATGTGAACCCTTTTTCAAAGGCCTTGGTGTTCATGTGTAAAAATTGTAGTTTTTTCTCGAAAAACTCTTTCAGACCTTCAAGAATGTTCAGTTTGGAAACGACGTTTACATTCGATATGTATGCTCCTAGCATAACCATGTTCGCTACTCGTTTTTCACCAACTTCTACTGCGATGTCGTTTGCAGGAATCGCTACAACTTCGATGTCGCTTCTGGTTGGCTGGTGTGTTATCAGAGAGCTGTTGAGGAATAGTCTTCCTTGAGACTGCAGTCTTGGTTCGAAGGCTTCTAGAGATGGGTTATTCATTATTATCAACGCTTTAGGTGATGTGATGACAGGCGATCCAATCTGCTCGTCTGAGATGACAACTGTGCAGTTTGCTGTGCCTCCTCGCATCTCGGGTCCATAGGAGGGTATCCACGTAACGTGTTTTCCAGTTTTCATTGCACTGTAGGCTAAGAGTTTTCCGATAAACATTAGTCCTTGACCTCCAAAGCCAGCCATTATGACGGTTTCATAGATAGGTTCCTTGGCTGCTACTTCCATTCTTCATCAATCTTCCTTTGGAGTCTTGAATTCACCTAGGGGATAGTAAGGTTTCATCGTTTCTTCAACCCACTTCGTCGCCTCTATGGGGCTTAGATGCCAAGCTGTTGGACATTGGGACAAGACTTCCACCATAGAGTAGCCTAATCCTTTGATCTGCGTTTCAAAAGCTTTCCTTATCGCTTTTTTTGCTTGAATAATACTTTTCGGGTTGTTCACACTTACCCTTGCAATGTACGTCGCACCATCAAGAGTGGCGAGGAGTTCAGCCATCCTAATTGGATAACCCGCCTGATCTATATTCCTCCCCATCGGGGAAGTTGTGGTCTTCTGACCAACCAGAGTTGTCGGCGCCATCTGTCCACCAGTCATACCGTAGACCGCATTATTGATGAATATTGTCGTGATTTTCTCCCCTCGAGCTGCCGCGTGGACTGCTTCCGCTGTTCCGATTGAAGCAAAGTCGCCGTCTCCCTGATAGCTGAAAACCACAAGTTCAGGGTTAACTCTCTTACAGCCCGTTGCCACTGCCGGAGCACGACCATGCGCTGCTTCATACATATCAACATCGAGATAATTATAAAGAAGAACTGAACAGCCAACCGGTGCAACACCCACAGTTCTCTCTCTGACTCCCAACTCATCTATCGTCTCCGCAAGAAGACGAGCGACGATTCCATGACCACAACCAGGGCAATAATGCGTCGTCACCGGACGAAGAGTTCTTGACCGTTCGAAAACTCTCTCTAATTCCATCTGCATTGCTTAGCCATCCGCCCCCACAAATTTCTCGACTTCCAATGCTATCTCATCGTAGCTTGGAACTATTCCTCCGGTTCGTCCATAGAAGCGAATTTGAGCTTTGCCACACACACCAAGTTTAACATCTTCAACCATCTGTCCAAGGTTCATCTCAACCACCAAAATCTTACTCACCTTCTCAGCTATCGCCTCAAAGGTCTCATAGGGAAAAGGAAAGACAGTAATAGGTCTAACCATTCCAACTTTGACACCCTTCGCACGCAACCCCTTGATTGCAGTCTTCGCAATCCTCGCAACCGTTCCAAAGGCCACAATGATAACCTCCGCATCTTCCACCAAATAAGTTTCAACCCGCACTTCCTCTTTAATCATCTCTTGAACCTTCCCGTTTATCTTCAGATTATGTTCCTCTAAAGCTTCGGGATCAAGGTACAAACTTTTGATCAGATTTGGAGGGCGTCCCTTAGCACCTGTCAAAGCCCATCCTTTCATAGGAAGACTCACTTGAGTTCTCTTTTCAAACTCGACTGGTTCCATCAT
>DAOWHM010000140.1 GCA_030641425.1 Candidatus Bathyarchaeota archaeon
CAACAAAACATGACTCCAACCCTCCTCCTTAACGAGTTTCGGAGCAAGCTTGTTTCGTATGAAACTCCGAGCGAGACGTTCCCCAATCACACCCTTCAGACCATTGTATTCAAGCCGCTTGAATCGATACTCCAATTTCAGTACCTCCAGTCATGACCAATGCTTCAGAACAGATCTAAGCCACAACTCGGGCATATCCAACTTGATTCTGTAGAGCAGACTATGCAAACCCCTAGTTTGCGCTTTGCGCATTCATAGCTGATGGCCACATGGTGACCGTGAAATAAACAGGATTTGAGAATCATGTCTCCTTTCCGAAACATTCTATCTACTCCTGTTGAAACAAGTATGTGATCGCTCATGGGTGCACGCCCAACGGATTACCCATTTGACAGTTATGATGCAAGGAATGTTTAGAGATGTGGAAGGCCGAGTGAGAGTATGTGTCCCTGCAGACTCTTACATGTAGGGCGCGAGCAACCTCAGTATTTCGCTTAGACTCCTAGCATAGTTCCGCCACAGGTTCTATTTCAACTTGTGTCGGGATGCTGGACAACCTCTTGCCACAACTGGGACATTTGCCATCGAAAATACTGATAATTTCGTAGGGCGGCTTCAGCTCTGCTCCTTCATAAAGAACAGAGCCACAGTCTTGACAAGTTACTCGCAAAGGCATCAGTGTCACACTTCTACCATTCGAGGTCTTTCTCTGCTATTTTTTGCCAGCAGATTCTGCAGATTGGCTGTCGCGCACCCCTATGATAGATGTAAACTTCTATGTCTGTATTCTTACACTCACCGTTCCAGGGGTTTCTGCAATGTTCAGCATGATGGGTCATAGATACTCCTCAAATGGTCTTCATCATTCCATACACTTAAGACAATTTACTGAACGTCAAGTGAAAGAGCAGAGGGAGTTCAATGAAAGTAATGTGTACACGATGCCCTAAGAATGCGCGTGCACGGTGACTTCCCTACACGCCAACCTTCTCTCGAATTAACAACATTTTAAAGCTCCAGCAGAACTCAAGATTAGCGTTAGAAGGTGAAATGGGTCATGGCTTGGCTAAATCTAGGAGAAGTCTTGGACGTTCACGCCAAGAAGCATCCTACGAAACTAGCCGTCAAAGACTGGTACGGCAAAGCAAGGACATATTCGGAATTGAACGATAGAACAAACAGACTGGCCAACGGTTTGTTAGGCATGGGTCTGCGCAAAGGCGATCGCGTTGCCGTTATGCTGTACAACTGCGCCGAGTTCGTCGAGATTTACTGCGCGTTTGCCAAAGCTGGATTGGTGGTTACTCCAGTCAGCTGGCGTTACGTTAGCAAGGAAATAGAATACGTTGTTGACAACTCTGACGCAAAAGCCATAATTGTCTTTGAAGAATTTGCAGATGCAATTGATCAGCTTCGTCCAGCATTCAGTAAGATTGGTCGCAGAAATTACATAGCTGTTGGTAAGACGACGCCCAAGGGCTACACTAATCTCGAGGATTTGATTGCAGACTCCCCAAGCCACAAGCCCAAAGTAGAAGTCTACGGCAAA
Source organism: Candidatus Bathyarchaeota archaeon (assembly GCA_030641425.1). Taxonomy (GTDB): domain Archaea; phylum Thermoproteota; class Bathyarchaeia; order Bathyarchaeales; family SOJC01; genus SOJC01. The sequence continues at coordinate 1,550 of DAOWHM010000140.1, forward strand.
GACACGTGGGCTCAGATTTACACTTCAGGAACCACTGGTTTTCCTAAGGGCGTTGTTAGATCCCACGAATCATACGTCGCATTTTTCTTAATCAACGCTGTGGAATTCTGCTTTTCAGAGAAGGACTATGGAATGATTATTATGCCTCTTTTTCACGTGAATTCAACCTTCTATGGACTCCTTTTTCTCTATATCGGAGGATCGCTGTTCGTTGGCAGAGACAAAGGTTTCGATCCTGTTGAACTGCTAAGCATCGTCAACAGAGAGAAAATAACGTTTACCTCACTAATTCCAACCCACTACAGCCTAATTCTAGGCATTCCAAAGGAGAAACGCCAGCAATTCAACACAAGCTCACTGCACAAGCTGTTATGCTCGTCTGCTCCAGCCAGAGGAAAGATAAAGCGTGAGATCATGGAATGCTTTCCCAAGGTTGAGCTATATGAGGCGTACGGCTCCACAGAAGCTGGCTTGGTAACAATACTCAAGCCTGAAGACCAGCTCAAGAAGATTGGCTCAATCGGTAGAGAATGTCTGTGCGTAGACTCAATTCAGCTTCTAGACGAGAATGGGCGCGAAGTTGCCACTGGAGAAGTTGGCGAACTCTATTCTAGGGGACAAATGATGTTTGACGAGTACTACAAAATGCAGGAAAAGACGAAGGCTTCGTTCAGAAACGAATCCTTTAGCGCAGGCGACCTGGTGAAGCGTGATGAAGAAGGATACTACTACATTGTGGACCGTAAAGACAATATGATCATTACCGGAGGGGAGCATGTCTATCCGTCAGAGGTTGGAGAGACAATCTCTGAGAACCCGAAAGTTCGCGATGTTGCTGTGATAGGGCTCCCGGACGATAGGTGGGGTGAGTCTGTCACAGCAGTCGTTGTATTAAGAGATGGTGAAAATGCAACCAGCAGCGAAATCATTGAATGGTGCAGGGGAAAGATAGCGGGATATAAAAAGCCTAAGAAGGTAACATTCATCGACTATCTTGAAATGCCCAGAGCTGCAACAGGGAAGATCCTGCATAGAAAACTTAGAGAACGTTTCGCCGAACCTATCTGATTCTTGATGCTATTTTAAGGTCTTGAGGTATGTCTCAAGTTTCGTCTTGACTTGGTATTCATCGTAGTTTCTCCAGTCGGATGAATCTACGTCGAGTATGAGGCTTGGTATCTCAAGCTTCTTGTAGACAGCTTCTTTCACAGTGTTCTCTCCTATGGACATCATTCTGCATCCCCAATTTGTGGGAAGAATAATCGCATTGGCGTGAAAATCCTCTGTCAGGTTCAGAATGAGGTCGATTCTTCTTTCAATACTGCAGTTGGCGAAGTTTGGGAGATATTTCCTGGCCAAGCTCTCTAGAGGCTTTGAAGGGTCCAGGCTTCCAGTCCAGACATGGGAGAAGGTTTCAGCCACGGTGATCGCGCCTAGGTTGTTCAGGTAATTGAAGAATCTTAGGTTGAACCACATGGGTAGATTATCCCAGATTAACCTATATCGTTCGTTTTCG
>DAOWHM010000011.1 GCA_030641425.1 Candidatus Bathyarchaeota archaeon
CGGTTTTCCATCTACAATTATCGAATTTGTTCCACACTTTACATCGAATGGGGGGTGTCCATGCACAGAGTCGTTTTTCAACAAGTGGGCTAAGGTGCTCGGAGGTGCAAGATCGTTCAACGCAACGAAGGCGATGTTTGCTTTTCTTTCTGTTGCAGCTCTGAACAGCAGTCGTCCGATTCTACCAAACCCGTTTATAGCTACCTTTATTGCCATCTTTATATCACCATTTTTTCTTGGATTTGCCTTACATTAACTATGTTTTCCATATTAATTTTCCTACGATGATACTCTATATATAGAAAAAAGGGAGGGTCTTTTCAGCGGAGTTTCATCAATACCATTTCTGCGGCTAGAACCATCGGTTCCCAAGTTTCACATAGAGGCGGTGCATATGCCGTATCAGCTTTTGCTAGTTCTCGGATGGTCATCTGCTTCTGTATACCGAATGAAAGCGCGTTTATGCGTTGAGTGGCTTCTTCTCCACCAATGATTTGAGCTCCGATGATTCGCTGTGATTCCTTCTCAACCACAATTTTTACTTTTATGGGTTTGGCGCCTGGATAATAGTCTGCTCTGGTCTTCGATGTTATTGTTCCAGTTACAGTGTTGATTCCTTCTCTCTTTGCGAAGAACTCTGTCAACCCTGTGACTCCGATTTGAGTGTCAAAGAGCTGAGTCACAGCTGAGCCTAGGACTCCTGTGAAGAGAGCATATCCTCCTGCAGCATTGATTCCTGCCACTTTGCCGTGTCTAACAGCTACGGTGCCTAGTTGTGGACATGCAGGCTTCTTCGTTACAATGTTTATGCTTTCCGCGCAGTCTCCTGCTGCGTATATGTCCTCAATGTTTGTTTTCATTCGGGCATTTGTCTTTATAGCGTGTGTTTCACCGGTGGTGATGCCTGCTTTTGTTGCTAGTCCAGTGCTGGCTCTTACTCCTGTGGCGACTACGACGATGTCCGCTGGGATCTGTTCACCTGCAACTGATATAGACGTCACTTTATCTGTTCCAAGAATCTCGTCCAAACCTTTTCCTATAAGGATTTTCAATCCTTTCTCTGTCAACATTGCATGGACGATTTTAGCCATCTCTTTATCTAGCATCACTGGCAAGACTTGGGGTAGTAGTTCGACTACAGTTGTGTTCAGCCCTCTCTCTTTAAGTGCTATGGCTGTTTCTAGCCCGATTAATCCTGCACCTATGACTGCAGCGTTCTTCGCTCCATCTCGAATGGCCTTGTCGATCTGCTGTCCGTCTTCTAGTGTACGTAGTGAGTACACTCCTTGTTTTTCTTTGCCTTTTATTGGGGGTATGAAGGAATAAGCGCCTGTGGTGAGGATTAGGCTGTCATAAGGAATTGTCTCTGTGGCTCCTGCCTTAGTGGCTACCTCAACTGTCTTATTTGCAGGGTTAATGCTTGTAACTGTTGTTTCCGTTTTCAGGTTTAGCTTCATCATCTGGTAGAAACTTTGTGGGAAGACTATGAGGTCGTTGAAGTTGGCGATGTGACCTCCGATTACGAAAGGTAGACCACAGCGGGAATATCCTACATGTTTTTCTTTGGATATTAAGGTGATCTCAGCAGATCTATCCGTTTTTCTAGCGGCAGAGGCAGCGTCAACTCCGGCAGCATGAGCACCGACGATAACTATTTTTCGAGGCATTTTTCAGCCTTCTCTTAAAGACTCTTGTGCCACTCTACTGCTTTGGCGTGATCCATCATATTCTTCAATTCGTCCATGTTACTAGGAGCTAATACGAGTAGCCAACCCTTATCATAAGGGTCTTCATTGAGGAGTTCTGGATTGTCTTGCACTTCACTGTTCACTTGCTCTATTGTACCGCTCAATGGAGCTATCAAATCTGAGACGGCTTTGACTGATTCCACGGTTCCGTATGGCTCGTTCTGTGTTGTTGTGTCACCTTCTGAAGGTAGTTCTGCAAAGACTATCTCCCGCAGCTGTTTCTGAGCGTGGTCTGTTATCCCTATCCTAACCTTGTCCCCTTCGATCTTCACCCATTCGAAGTCTTTCGAGTAGTGAAGTCCCTCTGGAACTTCTACATCGTTTACTTTTACCATGTTTGGAATTCACCTCTTATGTCGGAAGAATATTCTTACGATGTTATGTTTTAAAAGGTTGCCTAATCTTTCCATAAAAGGAACGCGTTAATCATTAAGTTATTCTGGGAACTTCTAGCTTGCACTTGAGACGAGTCTGATGAGCTTTGGCATTAGTTCCGTTCCAGACTTCAGCACACCTAAACTGCCTTCTTTGCATTCTTCCTCGGAAAACGTGGAAACGTTGTCACTCTCAAGTTCTTGTCCGAAGATAAGTAAGGGTACAGGATCATCGCTGTGAACCTTTAATGCACATGGTGTTGAATGATCCGCAGTAACGCAGATGATCACGTCTTCCAGTTTTACTCTTCTCAGCAGTTCCCCAAAGAAGTATCTGTCGATTATGGTGATAATTTGTGTTTTGAGTTCGAACTTACCATCGTGGGCAGGCTCGTCCGGACCTTTTATGTGAATGTAAAAGCAGTCGAAAGAGGAGAGCAGTTCAAGCAGCTTCTCGGCTCTAATTAAGCAATCTCTCTTATGGTCCTTCGAAGGAGGAGGAATATTCTCAGCTTCCATGCCCATTAATTTCGATAATCCCCTTTCAACCGGCATGTCCGTGAGAGAAACGAAATTAAGACCATACTCACTGTTTATGTTGTAGAACTCCGGTGTACGGTGACCAGCATCTCTAGCCAAGATGACATTTGCCTTCAACTTCCCCATGGAAACACGCTCTAGGTTTACACTGTGAGTTTCTAGAATTTTATGGCTCTCTGCTACAAATTCGTTAAGGAGCTCAGCTGAAATCTTTGCCTCCTTAGTTTCATCCAGGGGTATACATTCCTTAAGAACCATCTCACCCTTAGCGTCCACTACGCCAAGTCCCCCTACCTTACGATAGGCTGGGTCAACGTTTGTTATGTTGCTTGAGAGAGTTCCTTCTTTACTCCTCATAACTAAGACAGCTCTATGTCCTATAGTATTCTTGAATTCAAAATCAGCTGGATGCGACCTCAATTTCACAGCTTCGTTAACTGTTTTGCTAAGATCTAAAGCTTCTTGAGTCGTTAAATCTCTCCCAACTCTTCGATCAACAATATTTTTTCCCAAACCGAGGGTGGCGAAGTTGCATCTCAGTGCAAGGTCACCGTCCCTAAAAGCTAAGTTAGCCCCTATTGCCTCTACAATTCCCCTACCAGTATTGAATTTAAATGGGTCATATCCTAAGATCGACATGACAGCTACATCACTCTCGGGAGCTATACCCTTCCCCACGGTATACATCAAACCAGTTTTTCCCTCTCTAGCTAGAAAATCCAAGTTGGGCGTCTCAGCGACCTCCAAAGGTGTTTTTCCTTCTAACACTTCACTTGGTCGATCACCCATGCCATCAATGACAACATAAATCAACTTCAAATATTCAATTCTCCACTATGATACATCCAGTTTTTCGTATTCCCTTAATAGGTTTTCATCAGATTTCAAAGGTCTACTCATTGCAGATCGATGCTTCCTATTATCTAAACTGCAATGTTCTCCAGTAGCTCCTCCTGACACCTTAGACCGACTCCAATCTTGCATACGGAATTCCTTGAAATCTATGATAGAGATACGGACGAACTTATAAAACATGGATACGTTGTTGAATGCAATGTAACGCTTATGCTTGTGGAATATCCTTGAGAAACGATTGGTCAAAGAAGGAACTTGAAGAAGATTACGTAAGCAAGATGACAGCTACTACTGTTCCAGTTAACATCGGCTTGGAGGGTAAGCAACAAATCCTTGATCTGTCTGAGATGAAAAGAATTCTCAGTGAAGCAACCATAATCTCCTTAGGAGTATGTGGCTGCAGAAAGGAATTAGGTCGATGCGATTCTCCTTTAGATGTATGTTTAAGTTTGGACAAGGAAGCAGAAGTCGAAGTGGAGAAGGGACTAGCAAGAAAGGTGAGTTTGAGAGAAGCGCTCGACGCCCTGAGGCGCTCTCACAACGCTGGACTCGTCCATTTAGCCTACGTCTTCAAAGGAAATGACAAGCCAGAAGTTATATGCAGCTGCTGTTCCTGTTGCTGCCACTCCATGAGTGCACTCGTGAGATTCGGCATACCTGAAGCAGTAGTGGCGTCGAAATACATCGCAAAACAAGACGTGGACACATGCGTAGACTGTGGCACCTGTGTGAAAAGAAGTAAGTCGAAAGCAAGAAATCTTCAAGAAGAGAAGCTGCTTTATGATTCAGCGAAGTGTTTTGGCTGCGCGCCATGTATGAGCACATGTCCCACTAAGGCGATCTCTC
>DAOWHM010000078.1 GCA_030641425.1 Candidatus Bathyarchaeota archaeon
ACGTCGTCAGATCAGACAATTGTGTCGTTAGTAGAAACGACGTGAAAGACAACCGAATCAGAGGGATAATCATCAGTCAAAGTGAGAATGGAACCGTAAGCCATAACAATGTAGAAGGAACCCAGTCCGGATACGGATATGGTATCAACGCTAATGCCTCCATAAATATCTTGATTGAAGAGAACATTGTTAAAGGTAATTACTTTGACGGGATTGGTCTAAGATATTCCAACAGTTGCATCTTGCGAGGTAACACTATTAGCAATAATGATTTTTTCGGTATATGGATCGACTCCTCATATAATAATGTAGTATATCATAACAACGTTTTTGACAACGGTTTCAATGTGACAAGCAACAGCGAACCAAACATTTTAGACAATGGCTTCGAAGGCAATTTTTGGGGGGACTACGTCGGAGTTGATTTGGATCATGATGGCCTAGGTGATCAGGCATACGCGGTCGATGTAGGGAACGTTGATAGATATCCATTGATGGGGATGTTTTCCAGCCACAACACTTCGCAAGGGCATCAAATACGTGTTATTTCCAACTCAACCATTGACGAGTTTCGCTACGTGGAATCCAACCAAACCATCAAAATGTACGTTTCAAACGCTACTATAACTCAGAGCCACGGCTTCTGTAGAGTCGCCATTCCCCATGAATTGATGAACATGCGAAACATCCAAGTAATTATAGATGGGGGGAACACACAAACCCTCTACCCACAGTATACCTTGTTTGACAACGGAACCTACAGGTGGATATATTTTGCTTATGAACATTCAACCCTTGAAGTAGAAATAATCCCAGAATCCACTCCCCTAGTTTCTCCATCAGTGTTAATGGCGATTTCTCTGGTTGGATTCTTAATGGCGATTTCTCTGGTTGGATTCCTAGTCTATAGAAGGACTAAGAGTCGCGTTCGCAAGATTCACTCGACATTAATAACTCGCTATCAGTGTAATTGCTAAAACAGCCTTCGAAAGATTGCGCTTAAGATTGTGTACGACATGAACATGAGCAGGGAAGACGAATTACCTACTGACTTTTCTGAACAGCTCCCTAATACGCAAAGTGTTAGCTACATCCTTTGTTTGTAACCAGCCACGACGTGCAACTGAGACTCCTAGGGGAAGATATCTCAATTGACCTAGGGCGTGGGCATCTGTTCCGATAGAGATAGAAACGTCGTGTTCCATTGCACCTTTACAGTTGACATCGTTGAGGTCAAGGCGGTTCGGGAGAGCATTTATCTCCATCATGACTCGCTGGTCTGCAGCAGCTCCAAACACTTTCTTCAAGTCCACTGGGTAAGGTTGTCTTCGCTGGATAAGCCTGCCTGTGGGATGACCAATCGTTGAAACATACTCGTTGTGAATAGCTGATATCAAACGATCTGTCATCTTCTTCATTCCGCTCTTGAATCCTGAATGAATGCTTGCGACGACAAAATCCAAATCCTTCAAAATATCATTTGACAGGTCGAAACCTCCGTCTGCCATGATGTTGACTTCAATTCCTTTCAGTAACATGAACCCTTCGAGGTTCCTATTCAGTTTCTCGATTGCCTTCATCTGTTTTCTCAAGCGTTTTTCATCTAGACCCCTAGCAATTCCGAGGCTTCTTGAGTGATCACAGATCGCGATATACTCAAGTCCGAGTTGTTGAGCTCCTTCAGCGATCTCGTCAAGCTCAATGTTCCCATCACTCCAGCTCGAGTGAACATGAAGATCCCCCCTGACATCGCCATATTTGACAAGGTTTGGCAATGATCCTTTCATGGCTGCTTCAATTTCACCTCTATCTTCTCTAAGTTCCGGTTCAACGTATTCAAGGCCAAGTGTTTGATAGATTGTTTCCTCTGTTTCTCCTGCGACCTTTTTATCATCCTTTCGTCTGAAAAGACCATACTCGTTAAGTTTGTAGCCAAGTTTCACAGCCAACGTTCTCAGTTTGATGTTATGTTCTTTAGAACCGGTGAAGTATTGGAGTGCAGCGCCGAAACTTTCAGGAGGAACCGCTCTAAGGTCAACCTGAAGATTCGAACCTACTATAATGGTGCTTCGAGTGCTTCCTTTAGAGATTACTCGAGTCACTCTAGGCATAGAAATGAAATACTCTACTGCTTCTTCCCCTTTCTCTGAAGCAACCAGAATATCGAGGTCGCCCACTGTCTCCTTCATCCGCCTGGCTGATCCTCCAAAGTCTACTCGGAGGACTGCTCCACAACTACTCATATACTCTTCAATCTCTCTCAATACGGGGAGAATCTGTCCAAGGAGAAACCGCTTCTGAAAACCTCTATAGTCTTCAATGGCTTGAAGAACATTCTTCTCCGATATAGGTCCAAAACCCTTCAGTTTGCGGACCTTACCGGAACGCGCAGCCTTCTCAAGCTGGTCAATCGAAGTCACCTTCAGTTCATAGAAGAGCTTCATAATCGTTTTAGGCCCTATGCCTTCTAAGGCCATTAACTCTTGAGCGCCTGAGGGAAGAGATTCACGCAGCTTTTGAAGATGACTGCAACCTCCTGATTCGAGAAATTCTTCGATAGCAGCTGCTATGCTCTTTCCCACACCTGGAATTACCTGAAGTTCTCCCTTTTCGTAAACACTTCTAATGTCGTCTTGCAGCGACTCAATGCGTTGGGCTGCTATTAGATAGGCTCGGCTTGGAAAACTCTCTCCTTTGATGGCGTAGAGTTCTCCAATCTCATATAGGATGCGCGCGACCTCAGCATTAGCACTCATACATCAATAGGAATAGTTTCAGGTTCATAAGTTGAGCTACTCGCACAGAGAAAGAAGAAAGTTAGGACTAGAAGCCCAATATGCATGCATAATGGAAACCTAAAAAGTGGAAAAATCACACTTTAACGTTAGTGAGATTGCATAAATAGCACTGCGATTGATTATTCATACAGTTTTAGAATCAAGGGAAGAAGCTGGATGATAGGAGTTCTCTATAGCGATGAATTGAAAAACTACGATTTCGGACCGGGGCATCCCTTCAGAGGAGATCGGTACGCGAGATTCATGATTTACTTCAAGGAAACCTTGGAGAAAAGCGGGGAATTTAAGATCGTAAAGAATGAGGAGCCCGCTGGTGAAGCAGATCTATCTCTTGCCCATGAGAAAGATTACATTCAAGCAATGCAGAAAGCATCAATTGGCGCACCCACATCGAATCTTTTTCGCTTCATAAGCGGAGACAACGTGAACCCTAGGACAAGAAGATTTCCAATTGGCATAGAACATGCAGCCAGAGTTGTAGTTAGAAACTCAATGCTAGCTTGTGATCTCGTTCAGGAAGGACAATACGAAAAAGTAATATCCTTAGGCGGTGGTCTACACCACGCTAAACGACGGTATGGCGAAGGTTTCTGTGTGTACAACGATGTTGTAATAGCTGCAAAACACCTGATAAAAAGACATGATCTGGAAAGAATATTAATATTGGACACAGACGCTCACGCAGGAAACGGAACTTGTGAAGCCTTCTACTCAGATCCTAAAGTGCTTTTCATCGACCTGCATCAAAAATTTATCTACCCTGGAACAGGCTATGAAGATGACATTGGAGAAGGAGAGGGCAAAGGCTTCACGGTGAATGTACCTTTGCCCGCGTTCGCCGGTGATGATGCTTACCGACTTGTGTTTGACGAAATCGTGTTTCCCCTCGCTGAAGAGTTCAACCCTCAAGTAGTTATGAGGAACGGAGGGTCTGATCCTCATCCTAGCGACGAAATAACGCAGTTAGGATTGACGCTTGAAGGATTCAAGTATGTGGGTGCGAGCGTAAGGAAGATTGCAAAGATTTGTGATGGGAAAGAGG
>DAOWHM010000048.1 GCA_030641425.1 Candidatus Bathyarchaeota archaeon
AGGAGAAATTAGAACCAAGCCCATTATGACACTCACCCTCGGATATGATCACAGAATAATAGATGGCGCACCAGCTGCACGATTCCTGAAGCGAGCTAAAGAGGCAATTGAGCAAGCTAACAATTCAACTTAAGTAGCGTCACCTTTTGATTGGAGGACCCACGACCGGCTCCCACAAGTGTCCGCAGCAGTGCTTACCATACCATTCTATGGAAAAATCTTAATTGGACAACAGACTTCTCAAACCCAAAGGGCTGTTCTATGAAAGCTGCCGTCTACTATAGTCTTGACAACATAATGATTGAGAACCTGCCAGTTCCTAAGATCGGACCCCAAGAGGTTCTGGTTCAGATGAAAGCCTGCGGAGTGTGTGGCTCCGACTTGATGGAATGGTATATCAAGAATCGCGTACCTCTGGTGCTTGGGCATGAACCATCAGGCATAATAGTCAAAGTTGGCTCGAAAGTTAAGGGGTTTGAGGTGGGAGAGCATGTTTTCGCACATCATCACGTCGCATGTTTAACCTGTCGCTTCTGCCTTCAAGGCGCTTACACATTATGTGAACAGTTTTCAAAGACCCATTTAGAGCCTGGTGGCTTCGCTGAGTACTTTAAGATTCCGAGGCTAAACCTCGAAATTGATACTCTGAAGATCCCATCTGACGTATCCTTCGAATCAGCAACCCTGATAGAACCCGTAGGCTGTTGTCTTCGCGCCTTGAAAAAAGCTGAAGTTCAACCCTCAGATTCAGCTGTAGTTGTTGGCGCTGGACCTTCAGGATCCATTTTGACAATACTGTTGCGGCTTTTCGGTGCAGCCCAAATTATTGTTTCGGATTTTATAGATTACAGACTGGAAGTAGCGAAAGATCTAGGAGCAGATCTGCTAGTCAACCCGGAAAGAGAGAGTCTGATTGACGTGATCAAAAAAGCAACAGATGGCAGGGGTGCAGATATCGTGATTGTGACTGCTCCAACTGTAAATGGTTACCTGACTGGTTTGGAATTGTGCCGAAAAGGCGGAACCTTGTGCATCTTCGCGCCAACTCGACCTGAAGATTTTCTGCGATTAAGTCCCAACAAACTCTTCTTCTCAGAGATTAAGTTGGTGCCCTCTTACTCAACATCCCACATAGAAACTAGAGTTGCCCTGAACTTAATTAAAACCAAAAGATTAGATACTAAAAGTCTGATCACCCATACATACCCTTTGGAAAGGACGTCAGAAGCTTTCAGAAAAGCTGCGCTGGACAAAGAATGTGTTAAGGTAGTTGTGTTAAATGATTGAAGAAATAATGCAGGCTGCGATGTTATATGGAGTGAAGGATCTCCGAGTTGAGGAAGTTAAGAAACCGAAGATAGGTTCAGGAGAAGTACTAGTCAAGATTAAAGCAGCAACGACTTGCGGTACAGATTTGAAGATACTGCAAAGAGGATACTTGGATAGAATCATTCGGGTGCCAACAGTTTTTGGGCATGAATGGGCTGGCGAAGTAGTTGATGTTGGTGAAGGAGTAGTAGGTCTGGAAAAAGGGAATAGGATTAGAGCTGGAAACAGTGCGCCATGCTTAAGGTGTGAAATGTGCAGAAGAGGAAAGTACAACTTGTGTGAGGACATGTTATGGCTTTGGGGCGCCTATGCGGAATACATCAGAGTTCCAGCACGAACAGTCCGTGTGAATGTACAACAGATTCCGCAACACGTCAGTTATGAAGAAGCCGCAATCGCTGAACCTCTTGCTTGCGTTCTCCATGGCGCGGATAGAGCAGGCATAAGACTGGGAGATACCGTGGCAATAATTGGCGCCGGACCCATAGGTCTCCTCCATCTCATCACTGCAAAAAAACTTGGCGCCGCGAGGGTAATCATAAGCGATCTGGTTGAGGAGAGATTGGCTTTTGCCCGAAAACTTGGAGCTGATGGGACAATACATGCCAAACACGAAGACAATGTAGAGGCAGTGAAGCGTATGACAAATGGATACGGTGCAGACGTGGTAGTTGAAGCAATAGGTCTACCAGTCACATGGGAACAAGCCTTAAGAATGGTCCGAAAGGGTGGAATGGTGCTCGAGTTTGGAGGTTGCCCACCTGGAACGACGTTTGCTTTAAGTACAGAGTTGATTCACTATGGTGAAATCACAGTACGAGCCGCTTTTCATGCAACGCCGTCATACTTCAGGAAGGCGATGGGTCTGATAGCATCAGGAACATTGAATGTTAAGCAAATTATTACGCGTCGTATGCCTTTGAAGGAAATTTCGAAAGCATTCGATATCCTAGAGAATTCAAAGTCTGACCTGAAAATCGCTATAATTCCCTAACTATCAGAATATGAAAATTCTTTATGAACTATAGAATTCTGAGGAAGCTCTCTGTGTCGCAAAAGGGTTTAAATGCAGAGTACAGCGTATGCATCTGTTATTACTGGGGCCCCAGAGCATGGCAAAATTCGTCTTTGTCACAGGCGGCGTCCTTTCTTCAGTAGGCAAAGGCATCATCACATCTTCAATCGGGAAGATGCTTCAAACAAGGGGAGTAAGAGTCACAGCAATTAAAGTAGACCCCTACGTAAACGTCGATGCCGGCACTATGAATCCATATATGCATGGCGAAGTCTATGTTACCATGGATGGTGGAGAAACCGATCTCGATTTGGGATGGTACGAAAGGTTTCTAGATCTAAACTTGACCATGAACAGCAACATCACAACAGGCATGGTCTATCAGACTGTAATCGAGAAAGAACGGAATGGGGATTACCTCGGGCATTGTGTCCAGATCGTACCCCATGTGACGAATGAGATTAAAAGGCGTATTCGACATGTGGCTGGAGAGTCCAAGGTCGATGTTGTTTTAACGGAATGCGGGGGAACTGTGGGTGACATAGAAGGCCTGCCTTTCCTAGAAGCAATTAGGCAGATGCGATTGGAAGAAGGCTTTGAAAATACACTCTATGTACATGTGGCATTAGTTCCAATATTGGATGTCACGGGCGAAATGAAGACGAAACCACTCCAGCACAGCGTAAACGAGCTTCGCCGAATCGGAATACAGCCAGACACGATTGTTGCCAGATCTCGAAAGATGATCGAAGATGAAGCACGTCGCAAGATTGCCCTCTTCGGCACTATACCAGAAAATGCTGTATTCTGCTCCTACAATGTTAAAACCATATACGAAGTGCCTTTAAACTTGGACAAACAAGGAATGGGCGCATTCATCGTGGACCGCCTACAAGTTCAGGGGCAAGAACCTGAATGGTCCAAATGGAAGAGTTTTGTTGAAACTGTTTTGAAACCTCGTCACTCAATAAAGATATTATTAGTCGGCAAGTATGCGGGTTTGACAGACAGTTATGTAAGTATGAGTGAAGCCTTCAGGCATGCAGGTGCAAAGTGCCAAACCGAAGTGGCAGTAAACTATGTTGAGTCGGAGAGATTTGAGAAGCATCCCGAAGAACTTGAAACTCTCAGGGACTATGATGGAATATTCGTCCCTTATGGATTCGGCCCAAGAGGTTCTTCAGGCAAGATTGTGGCGATTCAATATGCCAGAGAGAATGATATACCCTTTCTGGGAATTTGCTATGGCTTCCAACTCGCAGTTGTTGAATTTGCTAGGAATGTGTGCCGACTAGAGAGCGCTGACAGCACTGAAATCAATCCGTCAACTTCATTTCCAGTAATCGATCTAATGCCAGAGCAACATAAAGTAAAGGTTAAAGGAGCTACAATGCGCCTTGGCTCCCACAAGATACTGGTTAAACGGGGAACGTTGGCTCATTCTTTATACAAGTCTGAGGAGATTATTGAACGTCACCGCCACAGATTTGAAGTGAATCCCACGTACATCTCTACCTTGGAAAAAGGCGGCTTAGTCTTTTCAGGCAGGAGCATTGATGGCAAAAGAATGGAGGTCTTGGAACTGCCGGGGAAAATCTTTTTTCTTGCATCCCAATATCACGGAGAATTTAGAAGTCGCCCAGGCAAACCTGATCCTGAATACTACGGATTTGTGAAAGCTTGTCTAGACAGGAAACTGGGTGAATCAAGGTTACGACTTAATAGTTGAAGATGACAAAAGAGAGCACTTGACAAATGATATATGAAGGGATATGCCTTTCTCCCTTTTCAAGTTGGATGCGTTGCTAAGTGAGCGAGAAACGTAAATTTCTACTGAGAACCGTTCCCTTATTAGTTGTAGGTCTTCTACTGTTCCTTCTCTACCTCGTAATATTTGTTGATATTCCTGAAATGATAAACGTGATTCAACAAGTTGACCTTTTTATTTATTCTCTAGCAGCTGTAGCTCTACTGTCCGATACTGCATTATTCGCTCTTGCTTGGCAGTATCTTCTAATTCCATTATCTGTGAAAGTTCCCATGAAGAAGACGTTTTTATACGTGTGGATTGGTGTTTTTACAGATCTTCTGATTCCTGCTGAATCTGTAAGTGGCGACATCGTTAAAGTATATCTTATGTCAAAAGAGCCAAATGTGAATCCTGGAAAAGTTGCTGCTTCTCTTGTCGGTCTACGAATTCTAGCCGCAATAACCACCGTAGCCACTCTTTCCATTAGCTTTTTAGTGCTGTTAATGTTGGACTACTCAATCTCCGGCGTTATGGTTCAAATCCTATTTGCAGTTACTGTGATGAGTGCCTTAGCTTTCGTATTGTTAGTTGTTTTCTGCTTCAAGGAGAGTTGGACAGAGCGGTTCATCTATTCTTTGATGAATTTTATCGAATGGATTTCAAGAGGGCGTCTCAAATTGGGACACTTCCAAACCAAAATAAGCGACGGGTTGAAAGTCTTCTATCAGTCATTGAGGATTTTTAGTTCCAAACCAATCCGGCTGATTCCTCCGATTATATTATATGTTTCTGCATGGTCGATCAGCACCGGGATTGTTTTCATAGTCTTTACCGCAGTTGGATACTCAGATCCAGGGGGGCCATTTATTCTCTTACTGAAGACAGTAGTTGTTTACACACTATTAATGGCAATAAAGTCTGTCCCCATCGGTATACCTGCAGAGGTTGGGATTCCCGAGATTTTTATGACTATGTCATTCATCCTTTTCGGAATTCCAGAGGAGATCAGTGCAGCAGTTACTGTGCTCACAAGAATTTTAACTATGTGGCTGAGATTCTTAATTGGCTTTGTCGCTGTTCAATGGCTTGGAATCAAAAACTTCATAGGAAGTGAAAACATTGTCAAGGCGAAGGACAAGATACGAGATATACGCTGATCTGATAGGCATCGTTGCGAGAAAAGGCTTCTGTCGTGTGACTAGAGCATCCTATGGAGCAAACCTGCCAGTTGACCGAGCAAAAAAGTCACTTGGTTTCTTAGCTTCAAGAGGATTCCTCAAAGAAGAAGACCGCGGAGACTCCAAAATTTACAAGATCACCAAGCGCGGTCTGGAATATTTGGAATCCTTCAAACAGATGCGGCGACTCTTTGCAGCATTGGATGAAGAGACGACAACTCCCGAAGAAGCTAAAGCTCTGCCTCATATTCAGACGAAATTAATTTTGGGCACTAGAGAAGCAAAGATCAACGAAGATGTTAACGTAGAAATCGAGCTTCACAACGCAGGAAAATCAGCAGCATCACTCATAAGAATCGAAGATATCGTGCCGCAAGGCTTCGAATTGGTAACCTCACCTAACTTCGCTAGTGTCCAAGGTTCAACTCTTTATTTGAACAGAAAAGAACTCGCCTCATCAAGAACCCAAAAAATCAGATTGACCATAAAATCCTCAATCGATGGCGTCTTTACATTGAAACCAAGAATCGTGTACGTTAACAGTGCTGGTCGCCAGAGCTACTCAGAAGTAAAACCAATGGAAATAAGCATCCTGCCCACTGCAGTTGCAGACCGTATTAGCACTGGGTTCAAAGACCTCGATAACCTGCTTCTTGGAGGAATTCCAGAGAACTATGCAATAATTCTAACGTCGACAGCATGTGACGAGAAGGATCTATTAATAAAAAAGTTTCTTGAAGCAGGGACAACCAACGAGCAGATTACATTCTATGTTACGGCAGAGTTAATGGGAGCAAAGAACTTTGCGGAGATGCATCAAACAAGCTTCTACTTATTCGCTTGCAACCCTCAAGCGGAAACCGTGATAAAGAGTTCGCCGAATGTGTCAAAACTAAAAGGAGTGGAAAATCTAACCGACATTAATATCGCTTTGACTTCAACACTTCGTAGACTCCATAGCGCAATAGCGGCTCCAAGACGAGCCTGTATAGAGATAATCTCAGATGTCTTATTGCAGCATCACGCTGTTCAAACCAGAAGATGGCTGACCGGGCTCTTACCTGAATTGAAGTCGGAAGGCTTCACTATACTAATGGTGATAAATCCCCAAATGCATTCTCCAGAAGAAGTACAAGCCATCTTAGGACTCTTCGAGGGAGAGATGAACATCTACGAAAAAGAAAGCGAAGGAGGATCACGAAAGTATCTGAGGATCAAAAAGATGTACAATCAAAGATATCTTGAAAATGAGATGCTTCTAAGAAAGGAAAAATTACTAGACTAACTGGAAGAAATAAAAAATAAGGAAACACAGCTTCTGAAGTCTGTGGATCACTGTTCGCCAAACAAGGGCATGTTAGGAAAAATCTCAATGCCATTTTGGCCTATCGTGTAAGGTACAAGACTTGGGTTCACTTTGGCTCCTCTCATTTTCTCAACTTGGATTGCTCGAGTTGTAGTTGGTCCTGAGAAGAGAGTCTGCATCATGATAACGCCGTGAACTAGGAATTCTTCTTCCAAAGCTTTGCGTTCAAGACCTAAATGCCCCAATTCAGTAGTTACTAGACTTGTTACCCCTAGATCTGCCATAGATTCGATTAGATCTAAAACTACACTTCTTCTTTCCATGGAATCTGGAAATCGGAAAACAAGTGCTGCTAGAGTATCAACCACTACCCGTTTCGCGTCAAGCGAAGCAATTTTCGCTTGAAGAGTCTCAATTAGCCTGTCGATTGGAAGTTGTTTACCACGCAAGCTCTTAGTTTCCTCTTTGTACAAATTTTCCTTTAACATGCTAACTCGAGACATGCGTGTAGCGTTTATAAAGGCAAACTTACCATGTTCTTCCGCCTTTCGAAAGTCCCATCCAAACTGCTGCATCTCCGCGTGGAAATGGTCTTTACTTTCATCAAGGCTCACGAAAATCCCATTCTCCTGGCTTTCATAGATTCCTTTGTACAGAAATTGACTACACATTATCGTTTTTCCGGCACCTGGTCCACCAACAACT
>DAOWHM010000133.1 GCA_030641425.1 Candidatus Bathyarchaeota archaeon
CACTACAACGCCTTATGGAAACATTGAACACCCCTTTAACCTTGTTCACCTTGCAGCTGCATCAGGCGCGGTTTACGTTGCAAGATGGACAGCTCTCCATGTGAGGAGACTTAAGGACTCCATCAAGAAATCATTGAAGAAGGAAGGGTTCTCCTTCATCGAAGTTATCTCACCCTGCCCAACACTATATGACCGTTACAACAAACGTGGAACCGCCATTGAGGTGATGAAATGGTTCAGACTAATCTCACATGTCAAGCATGGGCACGACCCAGCCACAACTGAAATCAAAAAGAACCAGATCATGGTTGGCGAGTTTGTTGACATAGAGAAGCCAAGTTATGGGAGACTACTTCGAGAGATGACTAGTAAAGTACAAGAAAAACTGAAGGGAGAGAAAGCGAAGTGAGAACTGAAGTAAGATTTGCAGGCTTCGGAGGACAAGGAATAATCCGGTCAGGCTTAATACTTTCAATGGCGGCGTGTATTTACAGTGATAAGAACGCCGTGCAAACCCAGTCGTACGGGCCGGAATCTAGAGGGGGTAGCTGTAAATCAGAGGTAGTCATCGCAGACGAAGAGATCGACTTTCCAAAAGTAGATGATCCAGACATAGTGATGATAATGTCACAAGAAGCTTACCACAGATACGCAATTACAGCCAAGAAAGACGGAGTAGTTCTGGTTGACCCTGGTATGGTAACAGACAGAGACGATCCCCCCGAAGTAAAGATATTTGAAGTCCCAGCAACAAAGATCGCAAACGAAATTGGCAAGACAATAGTGGCAAACGTAGTCATGTTGGGCGCGCTAACAGCTATCACCAAGATAGTGATGCCTGAAGCCATGAAGAAAGCCATTATGCGAAATGTACCGAAAGGAACTGAGAAACTCAATATGACAGCATTTGAAAAAGGCTACAATTATGGCAAACAACTCCGAAATCAAAGGAACGACTGAGCCTTACAATCGAAGCTTGTTCGTGGAGTTTAGTTAAGAGGCTCTGTTTCGTCTAATCTTTCCAACTGTCTTTCTTACACCTTGCCATCCTTCGGCTTTCTTCGAATTAACAATTTCGAAGGCTTCCTTCGATCTTAACAATGGCAACTCCTCCCCTGTTGCCCTTCTTGAAAGGTACCTCGCAGCTCTCAACACTTCACCGTTCAGTTGTGAATCAGCAGAGTCCGCCAAGTGGCAAATCAATGCTTCCACAGTCCTTGGCCACATTGGACCAGCTTGCCCTCCATGATGAGCACAGACTATGTGAATCAACTCAAATGGGAAACCTCTTCGAATCAACTCGGCTGTGACTAATGTCAAGTGGTCTACTCGTTCCCCAAGAATAGTGGTGGAATAGCTTTCCCGTTCAAACTTGTAGGTTAATGGTTTGAAAATGTCATGTAGAACAACTCCTGCTAATACTAGGTCTCGATCAACATGTCCTCCATAGATTTTCTCAGTCACATCGCAAAGTTTCATGGAGATTTCAGCAGTGGCAATAACGTGTTCAGTAAAGCCTCCAGGATAACTATGATGACGTGTTAAACCCGCAGGAGAATCTTCAAGGGATAGCCCAGTATAAACTGTTCCTGCAATCTCAATCTGCGGGTTGCTGACTATTTCAGTGACCTTTCCACGTAGCTTTCTGTTTTTTATCAATTTGATTATACTTTCTAAACGTTGAGTCTTTGTCATAGAAAACCACTCAAGTATTCAACCAACAAGTTGTTTCTAGTTGTGCAGAGAGAGTATAAAGTATGTTTGGTGAAGCATAAAATGAGAGAGTCAGACAAGAAACCTTGCTGTCAACTTATCTGGCTCAAGATTTCAAAATTCTACTCTTTTCTTCCAATGCCTTGATGTGGGCTAGACGGAGAGGTTCGGGAATTCTATAGCGCGAGGAGCAGTGCCTAACGACTTCGATTGTTCTGGCAAGAGAGGTCATGTGCCCAAGACTTACGTAGACAGGTTTCGCTCCTTTTCTAGTTACAAGTTCCACTCCAACGACTTCCCCATTATCGACTATTGGAGCCAAGCCTTCCTCCTTGGCTCTACTGACTTGTCCAATCAACGGGTTTTTCGCAACCCCAATTGTCGGTATGCTAAGAGCAACTCCTAGATGGCTGGCCAACCCAAACCTGTTGGGATGCATTATCCCATGTCCATCTACAAGAAACACATCTGGTTGCAGACGTAATCTTCGAATAGCTGAAATGGCAGGAGGAATCTCCCTGAAGGCCAACAATGTAGGAATGTATGGAAACCTTATTTTCGTGTGAGCTGTTTTTGACTCGATAGTGGAAAGCGAATCGTAGTCCAGGACTATGGCGGCGCTAATAGACAACTTCTCGGTGTACGCAACGTCAACTCCACCTACGTATTTGATTCGCTTGGGAAGTGCATCTCGCTTGATTACCCGTTTGGAGCCTACTAACTGTGTAACATGAGCCTTCTTGAATGAAAATTGGGATGTCATCTTCCTGCAAGCATTCAGTGACGTCAATGTACAGGGACCTTATTCTTTCTTCAACCTCAAAGCTCTCTCAAGTTTCTCTATTGAGTGCTCAAGCGAGTCTCTGCGAATCTCAATCGCTACATCTCCCCGTGTGGCTTCTATGATTCGCCTTGCAATGTCTAGCTTCCTTCGCAACTCAGAAACCACGTGCATGGACTCGTACATAAGGATGAGCTCGTTATAAATCAACTCCATATTCTCAAGACTTCCCACAGCGATTTTAATGTCTCCTTTTCGAATCGAGTCTAATGTTCTACGTCTAAGCTCGCCCACCACGTCTGCCAACCCTAGAAGGTAGGAGATGGATGGAACCTTGAGCTGCTTGGGACCTGTGAAATCGCTGTTTTGTGTTAACTTGAGGAAGATTCGAGCTTCAACGTATTCTTGAAATGCGGAATGGACAATACCTGAATAAACGAACTTTCTATAAACTGCTGGGACCTCGCTGAGTTTGTTGAGAAGCTTCTCCGCCTCGTTCAGTTGGTTCTCGGCCTCCTTGAACTCTTCTTTGTGGACTAGAAAGATTGCTTGTTTTGAAATGCGTGTAGCTTTTCGCATTGCGTCATAGAGCTCATCCTTGATTTCCTCGCTTTCTTTCAACTCGTTCTCGATTTTGTTTAGTATCTTTCTTAGCGACATCGTATGGACTCCAGATCTCTTGAGTGATTCGTTAAGTTGTCTTAATAAGTTTCTGAGATCTATCTGAGTTTGATAGACTTCTCAAGTTTGCTCAGCAAAACTACACGGCTCGCTTTCGACTCGTCGAGGATCTTGTAGCCAGTTTGGTCTGCTAGTGAAACTGCAAACTCTTTGATCTCTTTGTGAAGTGGCGTATTTGCATATGAGAGTCTGAGCCGTGAGAATCCGACGTGCATGTATGCTTTTGGTTCTATATAGGTTGGCTGAGCTTTTTTTATAAGTTTGGCGTAGAGTTCAGGATGTTTGAGATTGAGGTGTCGAGTTAGAGTTATGCGCATGACTGTGGGACACTTGAAGCTAGGCAGCAAGGTGAGAGTTTGGTTCAGTTTTTCCCATGCATTTGGGATTTGAGGGCGGCAAACCTTGTTGAAGATCCTCTTGTCCGGAGCACAAGTTGAAACATACAGTTGAGAAGGTTCTCGGTCTAAACCTGACAGCACTTCAGGCTTTGTTCCATTTGTAACGAGAAATGTCGTGAAAGATCTTCTGTGGAAGGATTTGATGAGTTCTCCAAGTTGTGGGTAGAGAGTTGGTTCACCTGTTAAGCTTATGGCGGCATGCTTTGGATGCATTGCTTCTCTGAGTTTTTCTTTGTTGACTTTGGGGTTCGCTTTGTAGCCGCTTAAAAGTCTCATCTGCTCTTTCAGACAGCCTTCAACGATGTCTCCAGCATTATCGCAACCATGTAAGGTTGTTTCTTCCCATTTCAACTGTTCATCTCCACTTTGGAGTCGCCAACAGAAGAGGCAGCGCATTGTGCAACTGAGGACTGTCGGAGTCATCTGAATACATTGATGAGTGTTAATGCCATAGAACTTCTGCTTGTAGCATGGTCGATTATGAATTAAGGTGTTGTAGAGCCAACGACATCGTTTGATAGCTGAATGTTGGCCAACCATGTGGTACTTTTGTCTTCTTAGCATTCCTAGAAGTTCGTCTGGAAGCGAAGATTGCAATCATCAGTCCTCTATTTGGGAATCAAACTCCAGTCGTCCTAATAACAATGGCTATAGCTTTGAATTCCATGGAGTTGTAGTAGTCTCAAGTGTGAAAGCAATAGTTGACCTTTTGGAATTCTGCTGCCAAGTCTTCAACTTCTTCTCTCACTTTGCCTGACTGTTTCTCATCTAAGATTGCTTCTTTCATTAATTGGGCAATTTTCTCCATCTCACTCTCTTTCATTCCTCTTCTTGTCACTTCACTTGTGCCAAGTCTAACTCCGCAATCTACAATTATGTTAGTTTTCTCCAATCTTTCAGCCAATTCTCTCCCATGCTTGTATCCGCCAAAATTCATTAAAACCTGATGGGACTTTGTGTAACCAAGATTTGAGCCCGCAACTGGAAAGCCATAATCATCCAACGCCTTCGCTAGGGTTTGCGAGTTACGTATAACCTGTTCAGCATATGCGCTTCCGAATTTCTCCATCTCTGCTAAGGCTAGAGTTAAAGCTGCAATTCGATTCCAATGAGCATTATCCACAAAAGCAGGGTGAATCCTCTCCTTTAATACTGCTCCAATTTCTTCATCCGCAAGTATAATTCCTCCCTGAGGTCCGAAGAAAGATTTGTGAGTTGAACCGAAAAGGGTTGGGGAGCCTTCCTGAAGCGGACTTTGAAATTTCCCTCCTGCTATTAGACCCATAACATGAGAGCCATCAAATCCAATGTGCGCGCCAATACTTCTTGCTACTTCAGTCAACTCATTGATGGGATGGGGAAACAGAAAAAGGCTTGCGCCAAAGATTATTACTTGAGGTTTCACTTCGATTATCGTTTCTAATGCTTTGTCGACCTGGATGTTCATTCGATCTTTGGAAAATGGAAGGGCTTTCACCTCTAAACCTAGAACGCTGGGCAACCCACTACGCCATATTCCTGGATATCCTCCATCATCAGCTGAAACACACATTAGAAGGTCACCTCGTTTAGTCATATTTGCCAAAAAAACTAAGTCAGCAACATGGCCTGAAAGAAGGCGTAGATCAGCGGTTTCAGCTTTGAAAAGCCTCTTTGCGGTTTCTTCTCCAAACTTTTCAACTTTGTCGATCAGTCGTGTGCCCATATAGAAGTGATCTGGTGAGGTGTAGCGGTGACCCATTTCGGAAGAGTAGGGACCGAACCTGAGGACTTGCCACGTTTTCTGATGGAATGAGATTGACGCATTTCTTTCCGCGCCACTGTTCATGTTCCTCAACTATGTTCAAAATTTCCGTGATCATAGTAAGACCTCGAATCCTGAAAACTCTTGCATCCTCAGTTATTTACTATTTATGGAAGACGAATACGAATGCAGGCGCTATTTGATGGGTAACAGATAAAAGTTTGAAGCATTCCCTTAATAAGAAAGGTCAAACCTTTCATCAGCATCATATCATGAGGGAAATATGTGACAAGGGCAAAACATAGAGAAGTCATCATCTTCTTATTCATTCTAGTTTTATCAGTCTTTCAACTAGCGTTTCTAGCACGTGAAGCCTCTGCGGAAGTATCCATTAATAACATGACTCCTACCGAAGGCTACGTAGGCACAGAGGTTACTGTGATTGGGCAAATCAACACAATAAATGGGGCTTACGAGATTCTGTTTGACGGAGAACTTGTTAAGAATGGCACAGCTAACCTTGCTGTAGTCTCAGAAACCTTCATTGTTCCAAATAGCACTGCTGGACTTCATGAAGTTCGATTGCGAGATCTTCTCAATGGTACAGAGAGTGCTGTTTGGAGCTTCACAATTCAAACACAATACACCATTAGACCCGTGATTCCACAAGAGCCAAGTCAACTGCAAGAGGGCTCCAACGTGACTGTTGTGGTTACCATTACTGGGGAAGAAGCTAACAAAACAGACCGCTTGAGGATTACTTTGGATGACCCGGCTAATGTAACCTCCTCTTCAGCGGAGATTCTCGTACAGGTGAGTTCCGAAGGCTTTTGTACAATCAGCAAGAATTATCCTTCTGACTTTGACGGGGGAAATCGATCAACCTTCTTCGTGGGCGACTATGAGATTGCCTTAGTCAGGGTCACGAATGAAACCCTCGCAACAGGCAGTTTCACAGTGGGTCTCACAGACGCTTCAGAATACCACAGGTTTCAAACGGTGAAGATCAAAGCGGTAAATTATACTGTATCCGAAGTTTCCAGTATCAATATAACCTTTATAGATAAAATTGTCTTTCAATCTCTTCCGAATGCTTCGGAGATAGTTGAAGCAAACTGGACAATCCCTGCAAATGCTAGTTTGGGATCATACAAAGTTGAGGTTTCTTGGAGCCCCGATGAAAAATTAGTGCTTGACGCTCAAAACTTCACTATTGTTCCAATATTTTTCTCATGCGAGGTTCGAGCGTACAATTTGGACAACGAACTAGTCAGTGGAGTCTCTATTGAAGCTAGAGACTTGTCGAACTTTACAGTTACCCAGACTACAACTGTCGGAGTCGCGTCTTTCTATTTGGCAACAGCTAATTACACTTTTGTAGCGTTCTGGAATCTAGGTGCTCCGCAGACGAAGCAGGTCGGTGAGTTATCTGGAGTTAGCCTATCTGGAAATCTCACTGGAGATTCAGCCATAAATATCACTTGCTCTCTGGTCCACATCAGAGTTACCGTCAGAGATGAAGGAGGAGCAACACTCCCCAAAACTGAGATGCAGATGAACTTCACTTACATATCAAGAATTGGCTTTTTAGACGCACCAATAAACGGATCCCTCACTCAGGAAACCGACATAAATGGCACAACAGTATTCCAAAACGTCTTCACTAACATCAACTACTCAATCGAGACTCGCCGCTATCAAAATCCTTTCAACACAACAACAATTAATGCCACATCCTCGATTTGGCTTAACATAACCTGCCCAACCTATAAGCTCATCATAAACGTTTACGACAGAGATGGAGCTGGCTCACCACTTAAGGATGCGCAAGTAAAGGTTTACGAATGGAGCATTGGCAAGAACGCGCCTGAGGGTTCCTATGTAAAGCTGAATGGGACAAATGATGACGGTAACGCTGAATTTGATTTAATCTTCGGAAAATATGGAGTTCTGATATTTGTCGACGACGCTCTCGTGAATGCGACTAGTGTTAATCTGAATGCACCTCAAACGGTTTTTAATGTTTTATGTAGATTGTATCCTCTGATCCTCACTGTTAAGGTACTGGACTATTTTGGACAGGTCATACCAAATGTAAACGTAACTATAGAACGAGAAGGAATATCCTTAGCATCTTCCACAACGGGAGGAGATGGTGTTGCTCAATTCTCTGAGCTTGTTGGCGGTAACTATAGAATTTTTGTGTTCATGGAAGGGAAACCTTATGAAACCGCAATGTTCAACCTCAATGAACCTCAAACGGTTGCAATGAAGATTGATGGAGTAGTTTCGTTAGGTGGATTAGTGATAGAGATGACTCATTTCATCTTGATTATTCTGGCGTTAATTTTAGTGGTTGCCTTTTTGCTTTCACTTGCATACCGTAGACGCAAGGCGCGCGAAGTGAAGGAATGAAGTATCGGAAAAGTTTATTATACTAAACCTCCTTAGACTTTTTTGTAAGAAGTATAATTGTCTGGAATTTTGTAAGAAAAAACACAGAGGTTGTGTCGTGTTGGGTGAAGTGAAATATTGTTCCCCTAGATGTAATCTCTTCAA
>DAOWHM010000043.1 GCA_030641425.1 Candidatus Bathyarchaeota archaeon
GTTTTTGAATTCCTTCAGTGCCCAAGCGAACACGATGGATCGAGTTTCATGTTTAACATCAGCAAATCTAGGGTCGCCGAGGATGTAGCGGAGTTTTCCCTTTTTGAATTCTGATGCAATCGTCAAGTAGATCTTGACAGCCAGCTCTTTTCCATCGCGATCTTTCCCCCAATATATTCTTGCTTCTTTTCCAGCTTTGACCACACCGTGAATCTCATCAATCACACCTTTGTTCAAGAATCCATATATTACCATAAGAGTGGATTTGTCGAAGACCTCTTCTAAGACTTCGTACTCTTCACTCCTTTTCTTTTTCAGTAACTGATCTACTTCATATCTTCTCTCTTTCTGCTCAAGTCTTCTCTCCACTCGTTCCCTATAAGCCACTAAGAGGTACCTTCTCAGATAGATATCTTACCTTTCCTGCGGAGCATCTCTGCTTGAGCCCGGGTATACCGCCAAAAGATGTCACCCCTTTTGTCGTGTTGGAAATCCCATGGTGAAACTAGAACGACATCGCCTTCCCTAATCCAAACACGCCTTTTCATCTTTCCTCTTATGCGACATAAACGTTCTTTTCCATCCTGACACTTCACCAAAATCCTATCATAACCTAACATCTTCACAGCTATACCTAATATATCGCCTTCTGCGGGCAAAACTAGTTTGCGGAGTATATCTTCGCTCAGAACTTTCTTCTTTCCCACGCAGTCACCTTATCAGAAATACATAGTGCCTTACTATTTATGTTTGTGCGTATACATTGATGGGTATCCACAACTCTCTGGTCATAAACCCCTGCAAGTTTCTTCGACATGTCTATTCTTTTGGTACAAAGACAGCTGCTGCAATAACCGTTGTCCATAGACCATCTTTATCGCCCTTTGCAGATTTCGTAATATTAGTCGTCTTAATGATAAGCCCACTTGTTTTGAATAGCTGCTTTCTCTCGTCCCAAGCCTTCTCAGGGTCGAACGGAATCCCCATAGTTGTGGCAAGCATTGTTGCGGCTAAGTCCTCAGCGTAGTCTCCTGCCACCTCATTGGTTTGCCCATGGGAGTAATGTTCAGAAAGATATCCATAGCTTTCTTTTCCAGATGGGATGGCAACTCCTATCGAAGCGGCAATCATCCGATGGGGTTCATTAGTGGAGTTCTTGGCTAAAACAGCAAAGGTAATCTCTCCAGGCTTAATCAGGTTCAAGCCTTTCTCTCTTGAGACAAGTTTGCACGCGGGTGGAATAATGCTGGAAACGTTCACGATATTACAATGATGAATGCCAGCACTTCTCAACGCTAATTCGAAAGATGGCAAATACTCCTTATGCCTACCTTCTCCTTTCGTTAGGAAGAAATATTCCGGTATCATTTCCCAACAAAATCAAGAACAGAGTTTATTAGTTTTTTGGTGAAAAAAGCATTTCTGCACACATAAAAGTTCTCTCATGCAAAACTCAGGATTTCTCACCTATGCCTCATAATGATCGCTCGAAACCTATTTGTGATTTAGAACTTTACTATTTGCGCGTGGGGAACACCGTCGATCTTCAAGACAGCATCTGGATGTACCAAACCTTTCTCTACTGCTTCTTTCACGATCCTCTGCCCAACCATATTCACAACTGTTGATTCTTCAATCAAGTCAATGGCTTCCTGCAAGCTGACTAAAGAGCCCTTATAGAAGTCTTCACGAATTGGGAAGAGAATGTTACCTTGTTTTAGGGTTTTGCCTAGAATGTTCTCGTCGCAGATAGCTAAGAGTGCGCAGTTACTCTGTTTCAGAAGCTTAATGTAAACATCCAAAGGTTTCCGCTTCACGTATCAAATGGCTTTAACTGATGACTTAGCTCCACAAGCTTCACATTTCAAGAAAGAGAAGCGTTTTTCCTTCACGACCCTTGTGTCTGGACGTTTACAGACTGGGCAAATTACAAAGTTATCAATGTAGGTCTTCAATAGATGCTCAAAAGTGTCATTTCTAAACTTACCTTGAAATGTGGCACGTGTCTCTTCCAAGTTGCCTGCAGTCGCCATCTCATTCGAGAAGAACTTCATCAGATGCTGAGGGTTACGGTTCAAAGCATTCGCTATTTCCTTGAAATTTCTGATAATTGTACGTGTACGACCTAGCACAAAAGTACGCACACGAGGGATTTCAAAACGTTCTCCAGAACCTTTCTCCTCTGGAAGCTTAGCCTGAGCTCTCTTCAATAACTCTTCATAACTTTTCATCATCAGTACTCCAAATATAACTATAAGGAAAGCCAGCAGAGGTTTAAAAACTTTGAGAAACCAATGTGGAATCCCGTCTTAAAGCGATATCAAGTAAAATCATGCGTGCACATAAGAACCATTCAGGAATCCGAAATTCGTAGTTCAAGCAGTGGTCCGTTACAGCTTTAAAAGACTTAAAGATAGGTTTGAGAGAATTCATATTTCGCTGGTGCAGAATCTGGCTAAAGCCATCTCACACCCTTACATCCCAAACTCTGAGTTTAAAACTAAACAGTCTATGCTGAAGGAGTTGAGGATAGAAAATATCGATGAGCTGTACTTGGATGTTCCTAATCAATACAGGTTGAAGCGAAGGCTAGATCTACCGAGAACCAAGTCAGAAAGCGAAGTCAAACATCACATAGAGTCCATTTTGAAAAAAAATACGACCAACCAAGATATGCCTGTCTTCTTAGGAGCCGGATGTTGGCCCCACTACGTACCTGCTGTCGTTGAAAACATAATCCAACGAACAGAACTCCTAACAGCGTATACGCCCTACCAACCTGAGATATCTCAAGGAGTGCTTCAGCTACTCTTTGAGTATCAAAGCCTCATCTGCGAATTGACAGGTATGGACGTGGCGAACAGTTCCCTGTACGATTGGGCTTCAGCCTTAGGAGAAGCGGCAAGAATGGCCAACCGCCTAACTGGTCGCCAAGAGATTCTCATCCCTCAAATCATTCACCCTGAACGCTATGCAACCTTAACAACCTACATGGAACCAGTAGAGATTCGAGCTGAGAAAGTGAAATACGAAAAAGATACCGGGCTGTTCGATTTGCAGAGTCTAGAGGACAAGGTTTCCGACAAGACTGCAGCAGTTTACGTCGAAAATCCTTCCTACTTGGGCTTTATTGAAAGCCAAGGCGAAGAGATTGCAAATGTTGCCCACGATCATGGCGCCCTATTTATTGTTGGGGTTGACCCCATCTCACTTGGGATTCTTAAGCCACCTGGAGATTATGGCGCAGATATCGTGATCGGAGAGGGACAACCCCTAGGAAACCATATGAACTTCGGAGGACCATTACTCGGAATCTTTGCATGTAGTGGAGAGATAGCAATGATTAGACAACTGCCGGGACGAGTGATCGGTATGACAACAACTCAAGATGGGGACAATAGAGGATACTGTATGGTCCTTCAAACGCGTGAACAGCATATTCGAAGGCATAAAGCCACTTCTAACATTTGCAGCAACGAATCATTGTGTGCAGCAGCTTCAGCTGTTTACATGGCGCTCCTGGGACCGTCTGGCTTGAGAGATTTAGGTGAAACTATCACACTCAGGTCTCACTACGCAATGAAACGATTGTCAGAGATTGAAGGCATCACGACGCCGATCTTCCAGTCCTCTCACTTTAAAGAATTCACAGTGAACTTCGAAGAACGAGGAGTTCAAGAGGTACACAACAAACTGCTCGAACACAATGTTCATGGTGGAAAAGACATTTCCACTGAGTTCCCAGAGTTTGGCAGAACTGGGCTTTACTGCGTCACGGAGACTCATTCAAAGAAAGATATTGACAACTTAGCAGAAGCTCTAGAAGAGATTCTTAAAGAGGGGGGTGTCTGATGAAGGACTTCAAGCAGGCACGATGGAATGAACCTGTCATCTTTGAGTTAGGTCGCCAAGGTCGGAGAGGATTCATCGTACCCAAAGTTGAAGGACTCATAAAAGAGTGTGTGGGAGACATAGGCACATTGCTGCCAGAGAAAATGGTACGCAAATCTTCTCCAGAACTACCTGAGCTTTCCGAGGTTGAAGTCGTTCGGCATTTCACAAGACTTTCTCAGATGAACTACTGCGTAGATCTAGGGCTGTATCCCTTAGGAAGTTGCACAATGAAATACAACCCGAAAATAGACGACTTATTAGCTCACCAGCCGTCTCTAACCCAGCTTCATCCATATCAAGACGAAAAAACCATTCAAGGAATCCTTGAAATCCTCTACGTTCTTGGTAAATGGTTAGCTGAGATAACTGGAACTTTTGAAGTTTCCCTTCAACCTGCTGCAGGGGCACACGGTGAACTTCTTGGCGCACTTATTATGAGAGCGTTCCACAAGCTTAATGGAGGTCTTTCTGAGCGAACACAGCTCATTGTGCCGGATTCCGCCCATGGAACAAACCCAGCAAGTGCCACAATGGCTGGTTTCGATGTTGTCATTGTACCCTCAGACAAAAATGGTTGCATCAACATTAACGCTTTAAGAGAGGTAGTTTCAGGAAAAACTGCAGGTCTCATGCTCACAAATCCGAACACACTTGGCATCTTCGAAGAAAACATCGAAGAGATCGCGGAGGTAATACATGAGGCTGGGGGATTGCTTTACTACGATGGTGCAAACCTCAACGCCATTCTAGGCAAAGCCAGACCAGGAGACATGGGCTTCGACATAGTCCACATCAACATTCACAAAACTTTCGGTACACCTCACGGGGGAGGGGGTCCAGGTGCAGGTCCTGTTGGCGTGAGCCAGCAGCTTGAGAGTTTCCTTCCCATTCCAAGAGTCGTCTTCGATGGCATAGATTACCATCTCGATTACGACAAGCCCCACACAATCGGCAAAGTGAAGAGTTTCTATGGAAATATAGGAGTTCTCCTAAGAGCATACGCCTACATCCTTAGTTTAGGGTCGGAAGGACTGAAGACAGCAGCTGAGATTTCAGTGTTGAACGCCAACTATCTGCTTAAGAAGATCGCGGAGATAGGCGCTTATGATCTTCCATACGATACTGAGAGAGTTAGGAAACATGAATGCGTCTTCAGCGTAAAGGGACTTAAGCAAGAAACTGGTGTAACGGCGCTAAATGTTTCCAAGCGACTGCTAGACTACGGTATTCACGCGCCTACCGCCTACTTCCCCTTGATTGTGGAAGAAGCATTAATGATTGAACCAACTGAATCCTTCAAGAAGGAAGAGCTTGATCGCTTTGTTGAAGCCATGCGAAGAGTCGCTGAGGAAGCAAAGGCAACCCCTGAAACGGTTTTGAAGGCCCCGATGAATACTGCTGTGACAAGGCTAGACGAAGTGAAGGCTTCTCATCCAAAAACTATGATTCTGAGCTGGAAGATGCATCAGAAGAGAAAAAAAGCTAGCCGGTAGGGTCTGTCTCCACTGTTAAGCAGCTCTTTGCTCAAAGTCATCAGATATAATTCCTAATCGAGGAAACTTTATTTTAGTTTGGACACACAAATATACATTGTAGTGTTCAATGTGAGAGTAACCGTACGCTTGTTCACCACTCTACGAGAGCTAGCAGGAAAACGCATAGAGACCTTGCAGTTCAATTCAGGAGACATCACTGTCAGACGTGTACTGGAGAAGCTAGCGCAGAAAAACGGAGGAGAGGTTCAGGATTACTTGTTCAAAGAGAAGACGGTACGGGATCACCTGCAGATTCTTCTTAATGGCAGGAGTGTGAGTTTGATGGAGCATCTGGAGACTCCTGTTAAGAATGGAGATGAAATAGCGATCATTCCACCTGTGGGTGGCGGCTGACCTCCTAAATGAGAGATGCGCACGCCTGTTGATCTCCCATATTTTCATACTTGCATGCATGCAACTTGTTTCAAATTCTTTTTTGGTGGATAAACTCTGTGTTAGGTTCCTCTTGGGTGAACCCAGATTCCGTAAGGGCCTCCACGACTACGGGTACATTGCAGGCAAAGGCGTAAATCTTCTTCTTTCGTTGGACTAGAGAGTATTTTTTGAAGAAATTCATCATGTCCACTATCGACTGGAAGTCTCCGTCGATGTAACACGTTTGGAAAGCCAGTTCTTCCCATGCATCTCCTATGGCTTCGTCCGTTAGGACAATTCCATCAATTACATCACCGTTTTTGTGTATGATGACCTTCTTGTCGGTGACGAAACTTCTAAGATCATCGCTGTCAAGCGACTTCCACTCGAATATTACAGTATACAAACCCCCCGACTTCTCGAATACCTTAGAGTCCTTTAGGAGTTTCATTACTTCTTTCAGATCGGTCCTCTTAGCCCACCTGGAATTCGTAGCTTCTCTAGTTTGAAGCTCTTCACACTCCATGGTTAGGAAATCAGAAACCTTTGTGAAGCCTAGTCTCGCAATAGTTTTTTGAGCCACATGGTTGTCTGAATCCGTTACCAGCCTGACGATTTCAACCCCTCTATCTACAGCCCATCGCAAGCAAGCCTCTGTCAATGCAGTCGCAATCCCCTTACGTCTAAATTGAGCATCGGTTCTAGCAGTCTGCATCCAGGCTTCACCAGGCTTTTGAAGAGAGACACGCATAATTCCGACTGGTTTGTCGTGTAGGGTTGCAGTGAAAAGCCTTGCATGTTTCTCAAGCAGCCATCTATCCCAAACATGGCCGATGTAATCCCCCCAGTCAAAAGTATGCGCGCAAAACTTGAGAACAACCTCCTTATCAGTCTGTTGGGTTGGACGTATCAAGAGTTGAATTCCCATGCTCAATACACATTGGGAAATGAGCTTTGGGTCCTATTTAAGACTAAACTCTTGATTGTTTGTTAACCACTGGCTAGTTTCTCAAAATACTCGCTCACAATTTATGGGGGGGTACCCCCCCCCCTATTTTTTTGTCTGACCCTATCCTACGAGGATTGTCTAGTAACCAAATTAAACAGATTGATGGCGAAACACGACGCAAATGGCA
>DAOWHM010000108.1 GCA_030641425.1 Candidatus Bathyarchaeota archaeon
GCTAAAGATTCTAGCCTGCATCGAAAAACCCGACACTGGATACTTACTTAGCAATGGCGAAACAATTGAAGACAAAAACAGGAATAAAGCTAAGTTAGACACAACACTGGTTTTCCAGCGAACAGCACTCTTCAGCACATCCGTATTCAGCAACATTTCATATGGGTTGAAACTGAGAGGAATACCAAAAAGACAAATTGGAAATACAGTAAGGAAGGCTTTGGAAGAAGTGAAACTTGAAGGTTACGAGCATAGAGTTGCCAAGAAACTCTCTGGAGGCGAACAGCAAAGAGTTTCCCTAGCCAGAGCGTTGGCACTCAACACTTCTCTTCTGCTTCTAGACGAGCCAACAGCGAACCTTGATCCTGAAAGCACATCCATCATTCAAGACGCTATCAAACGCATAAATCGTGAGAAAGAAACAACCATCATTATGGCAACCCACAATATCTTCCAAGTTGAACAAACAGCCAAAAGAGTCGCGTTGTTAATAAAGGGAAGAATTGTGGAAGAGAAAACCTTCGATAAAATGCTGGGTCAATCATCAAATATCGCGAAGTTCGCCAGACGGGGAAACATATTCTCTGGTACTTCGGAAATCTTAAATGAAGGAATTTCACACGTGAAACTGAATCAAGGGCTGACCATAGTAGCTGCTACACAGAGAAGTGGGAACGTCACAGTCTTCATAAGACCTGAAGACATAATTCTTTCAAAAAACAGGTTCAAATCGAGTGCAAGAAATATTTTCGAAGGTACAATTACCGAAATCTCTGATCAAGATCCAATAGTAAGACTGAAAGTTGATGCCGGAGTAAAGTTTATCACCCAAATTACAAAAAAGTCTTTTCTTGAGATGCACCTAAACGTTGGAACTCGAATCTTCCTAACTTTCAAAGCGTCTTCCGTACAAATGATCTGATCCAACATCACTCAAAAGGTGCCATAGAAAAACCAATGGAACATCAAACCTTCACATCTACACACCTTAACATAATCTGTTCAACGCGGGCATTGACACCAAAGTTAATCAAACCCTATCGTCCATCAAAGGAAAGTTTATATAAATTGCGCCTTACTCTCGGTAGTTAGCTTCGAACCCTGGAGACCAAAAATGTCAAGAGAATTCCGTCATATCACCAGAATGGCTGAGACAGATTTGGACGGCAACCTTAAGGTAGCTCATGCTATAGCTCGAATCAAAGGGATAGGGATCAACATGGCCCACGTCCTAGTTAAAAAGAGTGGAGTGAAACCTGATACTCGCATAGGTTTTCTTCCTGAACAGGATTTGGCAAAGCTGGAAGATATAGTTAAGAATCCAACTAAATATGACTTGCCACAATGGCTTTATAATCGAAAGAAGGATTTGGAGACAGGAAAGTATCTGCATCTCACAGGGTCTGATCTAATTTTACAGACAAAGAATGATATAGATCTTATGAAAGCCACAAAGTCGTGGAGAGGATATCGTCACTCTTATGGACTGAAAGTCAGAGGGCAGAGAACCAAAACTACAGGAAGGAAAGGGAAAGCTATAGGTGTCAGAAAGAAACGCGCTGGCAAACATGGAGGATAGTTGATAGTTGGGTGATCCGAAAAAGCAGCGAAAGAAATATGAAACCCCTAGGTTTCCTTGGCGAATAGACATTCTTGAAGCTGAACTGCAACTGCTTGGCAAATATGGGCTGCGAAACAAAAGAGAGCTGTGGCGCCATAAGACTAAGATGTCAAAGTTTAGAAGTATCGCTCGTTCTATCCTAAGCATGCCAGAGAAGGAAGGGGAAGTCCTTAGAACCCAACTATTAGGAAGACTATTCAGACTTGGAATACTACCTGAAACAGCTGCTCTAGACGACGTCTTGGATCTATCGATTGACGACATCCTCGGAAGACGGCTGCAATTCCTGGTCTTCCAAAAGCAGCTTGCAGGATCAATACATCAAGCTCGTCAACTCATCACACATGGACACATTGCTATCAATGAGAGGAAAGTGACATCACCCAGCTACCTAGTGCTAAGAAACGAAAACGCCCACATCTCCTATGCTCCAAACAGCCCCATATCCAACCCCGATCATCCACTCCATCACACACCCGACATCCCCGCCGAAAGTGAACCTTCAAGTGATTCAAGAGAGGAGAGCACACCTAAATGAGTAAGAAACCCGAAAAATGGGGCATCGTCCACATTTACAGCTCCTACAACAACACAATCATACACATCACTGACCTCTCAGGTGCAGAAACCATATCCCGAACCAGTGGCGGAATGGTTGTAAAAGCAGACCGACTAGAATCATCCCCTTACGCTGCGATGCGTGCTGCAACATTTGCAGCATCGACCGCCAGAGAGAAAGGAATCACAGCCATACACATTCAAGTAAGAGCTCCAGGCGGCTCAGGAGCAAGAACACCCGGCCCAGGAGCTCAAGCAGCAATCAGAGCCTTAGCAAGGTCAGGATTCCGGATAGGTCGCATAGAAGAAGTCACACCTATCCCTCACGATGGCACTCGAAGAAAAGGTGGCAGACGAGGTCGAAGAGTATAGTGCCCGCCATAAAACCCTCTGTATGGTCTTCAGTTAAAATAGCTTGTTAGGGAATGTAGAATTCGTGAAAATAAAAATCTTGCACAAGAACGACGTTTCGCTCCGTTTACTCATCAAAGGAACTAATTCAGCTTTTATGAATACTCTGCGAAGAATAGTACTCTCCGAAGTACCCTCAATGGCCATTGATGACATCGTGATAATCGAAAACTCCTCTCCCATTCGAGACGAGTTCTTAGCCCATAGAATAGGATTAATTCCGCTAACGACAGATCTGGACACCTACAACCTTCCAGAAGACTGTACCTGCAAGAGCGAGTTCGGATGTAACCTTTGCAGTGTGTCCCTAGCCCTAGAAGTGGAGGCAGAGGACCACAGGATCACAGTTTACTCGGGTGACTTCAAGTCTGAAAACCCATCCATAGTTCCGGTAAATCTTAAAATCCCAATCACGAAGTTGGCGCCAGAACAGAGGATTAGACTTGAAGCCTATGCTCGTCTAGGCAAAGGAAAAGGCCACGCAAGATGGCAACCAGTTTCAGTATGTGCCTATAAGTACGTACCAACAATATCAGTGAATCAAGAAGTCTGCAACTCCTGCGGCGACTGTGTGAAGATATGTCCAAAGAATATCCTTATAAAAACAGGAAATATAATCGAAGTCAGAAACATCAACGACTGCACATTATGTAGAGACTGCGTCAAAGCCTGCCAAAAAGACCCTAAGGCTATTGCGGTGACTTGGGATGAGAGCTCATTCATACTGAATATTGAGTCAACAGGTGGTCTAGCACCAGAACGAATTCTATATGCGGCTCTTAATCTTCTGAATGACAAATTGAACGAATTTCTAAGCAAGAGTAGGGAAGGAAATTGAAAAAGTCGAAGTCTAGTAATCCTGAACTACTGAACATTATTAGCTTCTTAAAGAAAGCATCGAAGGAGAACGATGTAAGAATTTGGAAGAGCATGGCAGACACTCTGTCTAAAACAAGAAGTAACCGCGTCTCTGTCAACTTAAGTCGCATAAATCGCCACACTGAAAAACGCGAAGTAGTAGCCGTTCCTGGCAAAGTTCTAGGAGCCGGAACCCTCAGTCACATTGTAACAGTTGCTGCTTTCGCATTTTCAGCCACTGCACTGACGAAGATAAAAGTGGCAAAAGGAAAATGTTTAACACTCTCGGAACTTGTGAAGAAAAACCCTAAGGGCTCAAAAGTGAAGATTCTGGGATAGTAACATGAAACAGAAACAGAAAAGCCAACAAATAGTATATGTTGACGCAAATAACCTGATCCTCGGTCGAATGGCAACAGTAATAGCGAAACGTCTACTCAACGGTGAAACCATTGTAATACTGAACTCTGAGATGACAGTAATCTCAGGAAAGAGATCGAGTAGAGTTAAAGAAACGAAAAGAAAATTGGAGATTGGACACCCTCGTAAAGGCCCGTATTGGCCTCGACGACCAGATCGATACGTAAGGAGAGCAATTCGAGGGATGCTACCTCGCAGGAAACCAAAGGGCAAAGAATCATATAGAAGATTACAAGTCTTCAACGGTGTGCCCCTAAAATACAGAGATCAAACAATGGAAACGATAGTTGAAGCAAACGCTGAGAACCTCAAATGCTCATATATTACCGTGGGCGAGTTAACCAAAGAGATTGGATGGAATCCTCCATCAGGAGATTAACATGTCAAGTTCTAAAAAAATCATAGTCGTTTCCGGGAAGAGAAAGACAGCTGTAGCAAGAGCCACAATACGATCCGGTAGAGGAAGAATCCGAATAAACCATGTTCCTCTCGAAATCTATGAACCAAGGATAGCTCGCTTGAAGATAATGGAGCCACTTCTCCAAGTTGACGAAGAAATCTTGAAACAGATTGACATTAATACAAAAGTTTCAGGAGGCGGTTTTATGGGCCAGGCAGAAGCTACACGAATGGCCATCGCTAGAGGAATTTTGCAGTGGACAAAAAGCAAACATCTGCAATCAAGGTTCACGGAGTATGACAGAACTATGCTTGCAGGAGATCCTCGCCAAAAGGAATCTAAGAAATTCGGAGGTCCTGGAGCTCGTGCCAAACGGCAAAAGAGTTACAGATAGAATAGAACGGAATGAGCTTGAGAAATGATTATCCCAGTTCGTTGTTTTACATGTGGAAAAGTGGTCGGTGACAAGTGGGAAGAGTTCAATAGTCGCGTAAGAGAAGGAGAAGACGCTGGCAGAGTTCTGGATGACCTTGGTCTAACGCGTTATTGTTGTCGAAGGATGTTACTTTCGCACGTGGAAATCATAGATGAATTGATGAAATTCTACGAGACAGGGAAGAGAAAACCGGTCAGACCGCCATGAATGGAGGAAAAACCGAGTTTGTCAACTGAAATCAAGAAAATCATGGCGCGAAAGATATTCAACAGTCGGGGCGAAGAAACAATCGAAGTGGACATTGAGACAAGATCCGGTTTCGGGAGAGCTGCCGCTCCAGCTGGCGCCAGTAAAGGGTTGGCTGAAGTGGAGTATTATCCAGAAGGCAGCGTAGAGGGTGCTGTAAGAATAGTTCATGAGGTAATTGCCCCCAGATTGCTGGGTATGAACGCAAATGAACAGGAGCAGATAGACAACTTTCTTCGCGAGATTGACGGGACTGAGAACTTTCAAAAGATAGGAGGAAACACAGCTTATGCAGTGTCGCTCTGCGCCGCAAAAGCAACAGCTGACTCCTATCAACTAATGCTATGTGAATATCTTGGAGGTTACCTAGCCTATGAACTCCCATATCCTTTAGGAAACGTCCTGAGCGGAGGAAAGCACGCTCACGGCAGAGCTCCAGACATACAAGAATTCTTGGTTCTGCCAATCCACGCTGAGACTTTCTGGGATGCAGCAAAAGCAAATGTGACGTTTCATAGGAAAGTTGGCGAAAACCTCCGAAAGACGAAGAGTACATTCACAAGTGGGAGAAGCGATGAAGGCGCGTGGATTGCTGACATAACCAATGACGAAGCTTTCACTCTTATGACGCAAGCGTGCAGTGAAGTTTCTGACGAGCTCGGGTTTCAGTGCAGAGTGGGAGTTGACATAGCCGCATCATCACTTTGGAACCCAAAAGAGAAATGTTACGATTATTCCCATGAAAAGGTGAAGCGAACACCAGAAGAACAAGCAGAGTATGTTACGGATTTGATAGGCAGCCACAACCTCATATACGTGGAAGATCCTTTCCACGAGGAAGACTTTGAGAATTTTGCGTCATTGACAAAGAGCACAAAAGGCTGTCTCATTTGCGGTGACGACCTATTCGTCACAAATGTTAAGAGACTTGAGCTTGGCATAAAAAAAGCTGCAGCTAATTCAATAATCATAAAACCCAATCAAATAGGAACATTGACTGCAGCATGGCAGGCTGCCAAAAAAGCTCGAGAATCCCTTTATACACCAGTAGTTTCCCACAGATCTGGAGATACTGTTAATGCTGAAATCGCTCACTTAGCAGTAGCCTTCCATTGTCCCATCATCAAAACAGGCGTTATCGAAGGAGCAAGAATCGCAAAGATTGATGAACTTATTAGAATAGAAGAGATGCTTGGAAAGAAAGCCAGAATGGCAGAGATCCCGCTAAAGGAGAGATTTTAATGACAGAAGAAGAGAAAATGGATGAAGGTCCAAAGACTGAGGAAACGAGTCTACAGGAGAGTAGCAGCACTGGAACTTCAGTTGAAAGTGAAGAGGAACTGTTGCTGCCACAAGACGATCTACTCTCCGCCGGCATCCACATTGGTACTAGGATGAAAACGAAGGACATTGAACCATTCATCTACCGTGTGAGACCTGATGGTCTATACGTGCTAGATGTTCTAAGGACAGATGAGCGAATTCGCGTTGCAGCAAAGTTTCTAGCAAGATTTGAACCCCCCAAAATCGCAGCAGTTGCAGCTAGACTCTACGCGCGCTACCCCGCAAAGATGTTCTGCGAACTCACAAAAGCAACACCTGTCGTCGGAAGATTCACTCCAGGACTCTTATCAAACCCACTATATCCCAAGCATCTGGAACCCGAAGTAATCATGGTTTCAGATCCAAAAGCTGACTCACAAGCTGTAAGGGAAGCAAGTATTATGGGCATTCCCGTCGTAGCACTGTGCAGTACTGACAACGAGTCTTCAGGAGTCGACCTAATAATTCCAACGAACAACAAAGGAAGAAGAGCTTTAGCTGTTATCTATTGGTTGCTATCCAGACAGGTGCTTCGGGAGAGAGGAGAGTTAGCTCCAGACCAAAATTTGGAGTTATCAATTGACGATTTTGAAGCAAAGATATCTCGAACGGAATAGCAGACCGAGGTTTCCCCAGTGAATGTGAGAAGACCATGCCAAGCGGGAAGCTTCTACGCAGGCACCTCAACAATCCTACAGAAGCAGTTAGAAGAATGTTTCACTCACCCACTTGGTCCCGGAACACCAACGATCTCGGAGAAAGGCTCCGGAAACATCATTGGCTTAGTCTGCCCCCACGCTGGCTACATATATTCAGGTCCAATAGCAGCCCATTCATACCACAAACTAGCAGCTGATGGCAAACCTGACATCATAGTGATTCTTGGCCCAAACCACACAGGCAAAGGCAGCATACTGGCACTCATGAAGGAAGGGGCTTGGAGAACCCCATTGGGAGACGTACAAATAGATAAAGAAGCTGCCACTAAAATCCTACAGCATTCCCAGGTCATAGACATAGATTCTCAAGCCCACGCTTTTGAACATTCAATAGAAGTTCAGCTCCCCTTCCTACAATATCTATATGGCTCAACCTTCAAATTTGTACCTATAAGCTTCCTCATTCAAGATTTAGCTTCCTCCCATGAAGTCGGCAAAGCCATCGCTGAAGCTTTCAGTGAGGAAAACGTGCTAATAATAGCCTCTACAGACATGACTCACTATGAGCCTCACATGGTAGCTGAAGAGAAAGACAAGAAGGCTCTAAAGGCCTTGGAGCGATTAGATGAGAACGAGTTCTATTCCATAATTAAAACTAATCACATATCTGCTTGCGGCTACGGTCCTGTGGTGTCCTTAGTATCAGCCGCGAAACTCTTAGGAGCCACAAAGTGCCAATTACTCTGCTACAAAACAAGCGGCGACATCACTGGGGATCACTCAGCTGTAGTAGGTTACGCATCTGTCGCTCTCACCAGAGAATAGAATACTCGCTCTAACACAAACTAATAAGATCCGAGTGTACTCTCAAAAAGTGTTTTATTAGGTCTTCAGCTATTATGCTTTCGAAGGATGTTCTAATGGGAAGCGGGTCTGGTTTTGGAAAAGTCATCCTGTTCAACGAACACTTCGTTGTCCACGGTGTCCCAGGGATTGTTTCCGCGATTGATTCAGTAGCACATGCAGAAGTGAAAGAAGCCGGAGAAGGACTATCTATAAAGGATGAAAGAAAGGGCGCAATAGGATATACTGAAAAGAAATTAATTCAACAAAAAGAGTCAATAGACCGTATGTTTAAGGCAATGGGAATCAATTCAGAGAAAACTTCTTTAGAAATCCGATTGGGGGGGAACCTCCCAAGCTTCAGCGGAATCGGCGCATCTGCAGCAAGTAGTGTTGCCATTGCGAGAGCCCTAGCAGAGGAATTTAAAATGGATCTACCTGATGAAAGAATCAACGAGATAGCCTATGAAGCTGAGAAGGCTTATGCTGGAACCCCCTCAGGCATCGACAATACCGCAGCGACCTATGGCGGGTTGATCTGGTTCAAAAAGACTATGACTGGAGGACCAAACATTATCGAGAAACTATGCTTGAAGGAACCAGTTGAAATCATCATAGGTAACACAGGAATTGTAGCTGACACCAAAGAAATGGTTGCTGGAGTTGCAGCAAGAAAGCAGAAGACTCCAGAAAAGTACAATCTCCTAGTTAAACATGCAGAAGAACTAGTATTCAAAGCAAGAACAGCCCTGAGAGCGTTTGACTTGAGAAAAGTTGGGAAGTTGATGAACGAAAATCACCGTTTACTGCAAGAAATCGAGGTTTCATGTAGAGAACTTGACCATATGGTGAGCCTAGCTCGAGAACGAGGAGCGCTTGGCGCCAAACTAACTGGTGGTGGCGGTGGAGGCTGTATGGTAGCATTAACTCCTAGAAAAGATTTACAGGAAAAGGTTGCCGCAGCATTTGAAGAGGAAGGGTTCAAGGTGTTAAGAACAAAAATCGGAGTCTAAAAAGCAAGGTGAGAATGAACTCACTAAGACAAGGGAGGGAGAATAATGGGATTTCGAAGTTTCTTGGAAAAACTTGACGCAGAGGGAGAACTAACAAGAATAAGAAAAGAAGTGTCAACTGAGTACGAGTTGGCTGGAATCATAAATGCCCTACAAGAAAAGCCAATTCTTTTTGAAAAGGTGAAAGAGTCCAACATTCCTGTTGTAGCAGGTCTCATTTCTTCAAAAAAGCTTGTCGCTAAAGCTCTGAACATAAAACATGAACAATTACTGCATAAGCTATCAAATGCGATAGAAAATCCATTTCCATCACCAAATATCGTGAAGAATGGAGAATGCCAAGAGGTTGTTGAGAAAAATGTTGATCTCACAACGCTTCCGATAATGAGATACACCGAGAGAGATGGTGGAAAATATATAGCGTCAGCTATAGCTATAATAAGAGACCCTGAGTTGGGTAGAAACACATGTTTTCACAGGTTGATGTTGCTGGATAAAAACAGGTTTGTAGCCAGAATCGTTGAAGACAGAGGAACAGACACAGCCCTCAAAAAATCAGGTGGCGAACTTGACATAGCGATGTGCATAGGGAATTCCTCTGCAGTACTTCTCGCTGCCTCCACATCTCTGCCAAAAGGTGTTGACGAATTAGGCATGGCAAATGCCCTCGAAAGAACAGAGTTAGTGAAATGCAAAACCATTGATGTCGAAGCTCCCAAAGACTGTGAAATAGTGCTAGAAGGAAGAATTACGAAAGAAAAGGCACCAGAAGGACCATTCCTGGATCTCACAGGAATTGTTGATAAAGTAAGAGATCAACCAGTAATAGAAATAAACTGCATTACACACAGGGAAAACCCGATCTACCAAACCATACTTGCTGGAAAAAAAGAACACAGGCTACTGATGGGAATGCCCAAAGAACCAACAATCTTCAACGAAGCAAACAAAGTCTGCGAATGTAAAGATGTTTACATAACAGTCGGGGGATGCAGCTGGCTCCACGCAGTCTTGAAAATCAAAAAAAAGCATGCAGATGATGGAAAGAAAGCTATCAGGGCAGCTTTTGAAGGTCACAAATCATTGAAACACTGCGTAATTGTAGATGAAGATATAGATATCTATGACCCGAATGAAGTTGAGTGGGCTATCGCAACGAGATTTCAAGCAGACAAAGACGCAACTATCCTACCAAGACTGCGAGGGTCTTCACTTGATCCCTCTGGAGATTTAACTGAAGGAAAGAAAGCGACAACTTGCAAGATGGGGCTGGACGCGACAATCCCCTATAAAGAGACGGGTAAGGGCTTCAAAAAAGAAGACTACAGAAAGGTTGATCTGAGCAAACTCATGTGATCTTATGTACCTCACGAAAAAAGAAGAAAGAATGATGGACGGAGAAGAAGGTTACGCTGTTAAGAAGTCCATGGAGATTCTTGTTGCCTTAGGAAACATTTATGGCGCGGAGAAACTCATCCGAGTGGGCTCTGTACAAGTGGCTGGCGTATCATATCACAATCTCGGAGACGCTGGCCTAGAATTTCTGAATGAATTGGCAGAAGATGGAAAGGTTAAGATACTTACGACTTTGAACCCTGCAGGGATGGATTTGGAGGATTGGAAGAGGCTCGGGATCGACGAAGAGTTCGCAAGAAAACAGAATCTAGTCATAGATGCCTTCAAGAAGATGGGCATAATTATCTCTTGTACTTGTACGCCTTACTTGATAGGTAACCTTCCAATATATGGAGAGCATGTTGCTTGGTCCGAATCCTCCGCTGTTACCTTCGTCAACTCTGTTGTTGGAGCAAAGACAAATAGAGAAGGGGGGCCATCAGCTCTTGCAGCAGCCTTTATTGGAAAAACCCCTTCCTATGGGCTTCATTTAAACGAGCACAGAATACCGGATACGCACGTGCACATAACTACTAAACTAAGCAACCTCCCCGATTGGGGAGCATTTGGCTACTGTGTCGGCAAAAAAGCAGAAAACAAAATACCATACATAACTGGCATAACAGAAGCTAGTTTGGACGAGTTGAAGTCTTTCTGTGCTTCAGTCGTGACTTATGGTTCAAAACCCTTATTCTACATAGAAGGGATAACTCCTGGATCCGAGAAACATAACCCCCCCGAAGAAACGATAATTATCGGAGACAACGACTTAAGAGAAGCATACGAGAGCATTAACGACGATGTCTCTACTATAGATCTAGTCTGCATCGTGTGTCCTCACTGCTCAATCAAGGAAGTCGCTAAAGTCGCAGAACTACTGAAATACAAGACGATATCCTCACAACCCGAGTTCTGGGTTGCGTGTTCAAGATTAGTGAAGCAGATTGCCGATAAACGAGGCTATACAAAGATAATCGAAAGGGCAGGAGCGAAATTCGCTTGCGACACATGCATGGCCGTAGCTCCCTTAAAAGGAAGATTTCGATCCGTTGCAACACCCTCTGCAAAAGGATGTTACTACTCAAGGCATAATGGCATGAAGACAAAGATTGGGAGTTTAGAAAAATGCATAGAAGCAGCTGTGAGAGGAAGATGGAGCTGAAAGGAAGAACCATTTCAAAGGGGATTGCAGAAGGAGAGGCCTTAACCACCTCGCAACCAATCTCATTCTACGGGGGGGTAGATCCAAACACTAGCGAAATAATTGAAAAAGGACATGAACTTCATGGAGAAAGAGTTAAAGACAGGATACTGGTTTTTCCGAATGGAAAAGGATCAACAGTCGGATCGTATACCCTCTACAGAATGAAGAAGAGTGGGATAGCTCCTTCCGGAATCATAAACAGAGAGTGTGAGACTGTAGTCGCTGTTGGCGCGATAATCTCGGAGATACCTTGTGTTGATAAGATTGACATTTCAAAAATAGAAACTGGAGATAAAGTCAAAATAACAGATGGCGTTGTCACTATAAAAAAGTAGAAAGTTCCACCGTTTGACTCAGTCACTGACCAGCGAAATTCATCTGTGTAGTAGCTTCGGTGAACCGAAGAACTTAAACTGACTCAAAAGGTTATGGAGTAAATTATTGGAGAGGTAATTGTTGCCAGCGAGACAAGAGGCTGAACTAGGATTGAACCGTGAGGATGAAAACTCCTTAATTGTGTTGAAGCTAGGGGGCTCGGTGATAACTGAAAAAGAAAGAAACCTAACACCAAACCTCAACTCCATAGACAGGCTAGCTAGGGAGATAGCTGAAGCCAATGTCAAAGGCTTGATGATTGTGCACGGTGGCGGTAGCTATGGCCATCCACTGGCAAAACAATACAATATCAAAGAAGGCTATAAAGATGCATCACAAATCGAAGGGCTATTGAAAACCCATCAAACCATGTTAGAATTGAATAAACTTGTTGTGGACTCTCTAATATATCATAATATAGCGGCTTTTTCCGTTGCACCATCTTCCTGTGTAGTCACGAAGGCTGGTCGAATCAAAACTTTCTATGACGATGCTCTTCGAATGTTCCTGAAAACAGGATTTGTACCCGTCT
Organism: Candidatus Bathyarchaeota archaeon; assembly: GCA_030641425.1. Classification (GTDB taxonomy): domain Archaea; phylum Thermoproteota; class Bathyarchaeia; order Bathyarchaeales; family SOJC01; genus SOJC01. The sequence continues at coordinate 12,295 of DAOWHM010000108.1, forward strand.
TGTTTGGGGATACAGTTCTAGACACCGAAATCGGGTTTACCATACTCTCAGGGGACCAACTAGTTGCTACACTCGCAACAGAATTCAACGCGACAAAACTAGTATTCGGCGTAGATGTTGACGGCCTTTATACAACAGATCCCAAGGCTGATGCTTCTGCACAACTAATATCCAACACTACTTTTGAGGAACTGAAGAAGATGATGCCTAAAATTCGTGGTTCAAAAACAACAGACGTGACGGGAGGCATGTTGGGAAAGGTTCTAGAGATAATAAACATGATGAACGCCAGTATTCAAGTGATTATAGTTAACGCCATCAGAGAAGGCAATATTTACAAAGCGTTGAGGGGAGAGAAGGTAGTTGGCACAATAATAAGAGAAGAGTGAACTCTGTTGCCCAATCAAATCGAAAACAGAAAAGCAGAGCACATAAAGATCTCCTTGAAGGAGAACGTTCAAGCCAGAGAAATCTGCGCAGGCTTCAACGACATCCATCTAATTCATCGAGCACTGCCTGAAATCGACCGTGACAAGATCTCTCTAGCTTCAAGAGTTTTTAACCATAATTTTTCCGCTCCAATCCTTGTAGGAGCCATGACTGGAGGTACACGAGACGCTGCAAAAATTAACAGCTCACTTGCAGAAGCAGTTGAGGAACTCGGATTGGGGATGGGTGTTGGAAGCCAGAGGGCTGGAATAGAAAGACCAGAGTTGGAGTCAACCTACAAAGTCGTAAGGAAGAAAGCTCCTGAAGCCTTCTTGATAGCGAATATTGGCGCTCCCCAACTTGTGAAAGGATATGGCCAAAGAGAGATTAAGAGAGCAGTAGAGATGATCGAAGCCAATGCTTTGGCTATCCATTTGAATCCATTGCAGGAAGCGATTCAACCTGAGGGCGAAGCAAAGTATGCAGGAGTTCTTAAACAGATAGAAAAGGTCACCGATGAAATTGATGTTCCGGTAATCGTGAAAGAGACAGGAGCAGGCATATCAGCAGAGGTTGCGAAAAAGCTCGAAGAAGCAGGAGTACAGGGAATAGACGTCTCTGGAGCAGGTGGAACTAGTTGGGCAGCCGTAGAATATTACCGAGCGGAGATCCATAAAGACCCATTTCACAAACGTCTCGGTAGCATTTTCTGGGATTGGGGAATCCCTACAGTAGCAAGTTTAGTTGAAGTAAGTCAATCCACAGAAGTAACAGTCATAACCTCCGGCGGGGTTCGGACAGGAATAGATGTAGCCAAATCAATTGTGTTAGGCTCACATCTGGCAAGCATGTCAACACCCGTATTGCTTCCAGCAACAAAAGGCTCAGATGAAGTAAAGAAAACCTTGCACTTCATTATTGAAGCATTGAGGAACACAATGTTTCTTGTTGGAGCAAACAGCGTGGATGACCTTAAGAAAGCCCCTGTAGTGATATTGGGAGATACAGCTGATTGGCTGGAGAAACGAGGCTTTAATCCTAGAACATTAGCGAGGCGATAATAGTGGTCAATGACATTGTAGAGTTCTTGACGAAACAGGCTATAGCCATCGATAAGAGTATTGAAGAATATATCCCCCGAAAGTATGATGAGAACTCGGTAATCTTCAAATTTAATCCGCCAAAATATGCTTTCAACCTTGAAGCCCTAAACAAAGCAATAGCGGAGCCTATATGGGAGTTCCTCGACCGAGGTGGAAAACGCTGGAGACCGAGCCTCTTCCTTCTAATCTGCGAGGCTCTAGGGAAGAACCCCCAAGAATTCCTTGAATATGCCATAATTCCAGAAGTCATACACAACGGAACCTTGATGATCGACGATATCGAGGACCAATCCGAACTACGAAGAGGGAAACCCTGCACATACAAGCTCTTCTCACTAGATATAGCAATAA
>DAOWHM010000135.1 GCA_030641425.1 Candidatus Bathyarchaeota archaeon
CTAGCGCCCATCTATGGAGGAAGAACATCTATAGCACCAGAGAAGAAAGACCACATGGTTATTGAGAACCCTCCTGATATCTTCCATTCCGGGCACGTACACGTGATAAAGATCGATGCCTATAGAGGAACCCTTATTGTTAATTCAGGGGCTTGGCAAGGGAGGACTGAATTTCAGAAGAAGATGGGTATTGTTCCTAACCCAGGGATAATTCCAATTGTAAATCTCCAAACATTTCAGGCTACACCATTCAGTTTCACAACATCCTAGACTTCGAACTTTGTGTATATATCCAGTTCCACACCGACGCTCTACACATCAAACAGACATTATTTCCTTCGAGGTGTTTGTGGTGAAATCTGGTTTCTTGAGATTCCTTTTGAACCTATGAATCCTGGGCGAAGCCTTGCCCTCAACGCTTGGTCTTCGAAATCTCCGCTAGGCATTTAGGCGCATAGCTGATTAGAGCTCTGAGTCTGTCATCTTCTGCAAATGACCGCTTGATAATGCTGTGTGTTATGCTTAGACGAATTCTTTTCGTGCGACCGTAGCGTCCCATGCTCACAACTCGCGCGTTTAATAATCCTATCACATCTAATTCGTTGACCAGACTACTCACCCGCCTTTGAGTCAACGGTGTAAGTCCTGTCTGACTACAGAGTTCACAGTAGATCTCGTAGATGCCGCCAGTGACCGCATAGTTGATTTTTGCCTTGCTCAACAGATAGACACTGCATAAAACGAGTTTCGAGTGAATTGGAAGGTTCTCCAAAGCATCTCTAATTCGGTCATGCTCAATTCTTCTTTCTGCCCGTCGTATGTGATCCTCTGTAATAGCTTCAGAGCCTTCGCGTTCACCTAATTCGCCAGCAACCCGAAGGAGATCCAAAGCTCGCCGTGCATCTCCATGCTCCGCAGCGGCTAACGCGGCACATAAACTGAGAGCGCCATCAAACAATACACCATCATGAAACGCCAGTCGCGCACGATCCAGAAGTATGTCTCTGAGCTCGGCAGCGTCATACGGCCTAAATACTACTTCCTCTTCGCTTAGAGAACTCATGACCCTGGGATTAAGAAGCTCCTTGAATCCAAGGTCGTTAGAAATCCCAACAATTGAAGCTTTGCTGTAATGAAGGGTTGTGTTTATTCTAGTCAATTCATAGAGCAAAATGTCTCCTCGCGCTTCCGTTAGGGCATCAATCTCGTCTAACACTACTATGAAAAGGAATTTGTGTGAATCTAGGGCTTTTCTAAATCGATCAAAGACCTCTCCCACTGCTAATCCAGTAAACGGAACCGTTACATTCAAAGCGACACATAGTTTCGAGAGGATTCTATATTCGGTACTCAACAACTGGCAGTTTACGTAGCAGACCTTTACATGCGCCCCGACTTCATTAGCTCTATTACTTAGTCTACTTAACACATATTTCACAACCGCGGTCTTTCCTGTGCCTGTCTTTCCATAGACCAGAACATTGGAGCAACGAGACCCCCTCAAGACAGGGGCACATATTTGACCAATACATCGAATCTGTTCCTCGCGATGCGGCAATATGTCAGGAACATAATCATGCCGCAACACCTCTCGGTCTCGAAAGACCCGGTTACCATTCAAGAAACGTTCGAAAACTTCGTTTAGCATGTTGACCTTATTCACGTAGTGACCTCTGGCATCTAACTTAAAGGTTGGTATCCCACCCGGACCCCTGCGTTTCCTGTGGAATAGCTTCAGCATTTTTAGGAAGTTATGTTCCTTTTGTAAAAAGGAATAGCTTCTGAAAATTAGCTCCTTACTTTTTATTTAACAATTATTGTAAAGCAAAGTAGAGTATTCCTACAGAATTTTTTTCGTTGGACAGCTTTCTCAGCTTGTGGCATAGACGTGAATTCCAATGGAAACCGAGGGGTTTGGGTGAAGCAATTAGCTCAGGTCCTTGAAGGTTTGCAGATGATATGAATCTGTGATTGTTGTTCCCACATTGTAACCATCTCGAACTACTGGTTTTTTGGCTCTGCCTTCTTTCTAAGACTTCACCTTATGTGAACCAATGTGAAATCGATTCTCCAACGATTTGTTTGGCTGCCCCTTCTGTGAAAATATACCCTCTTCTGTCTTATATTGTGTGAACAGACGACCCCTGGGCTTCCACTGGAAGATGGAGATTGCTACACCTTTCTAGTCTTTTTCCAAAAGAATGACCCCTGTGAAGCTAGTGAATCTGGAAAAATGCAAATATCCTCTCTTTTTCGTTTTTAGCGCCAAATCCTCCCTTTCACAGCTTCACTGTTCACCGTAACTCCTATAACTTGTGATGTGTTA
>DAOWHM010000003.1 GCA_030641425.1 Candidatus Bathyarchaeota archaeon
GCTGTCAAGATCTACTTGACGATTGCATCAGAATTCAAAAAGGGAAAACTCCGCTACATCCTCGGCGACCCTAGATTTGCTGATGTTAAACATGAAACTCGATCCATCGTGTTCGCTTGGGCACTGAAGGAATTCAAAAACCTACACTTGGCTCAAAAAGCAAAAATCAAAGTTCCAGAACCCTTAGCAGTCAAGAAAAACGTGTTAGTTATGAAGTTTATTGGTAAGAACGGCATCCCAGCCCCCAATTTAAAGGAGTTGCCACCCAAGAATCCTGAATTAATCTACAACGAACTCCTCAAGTATATTCAGCGACTCTATCAAAAGGTAAAGCTGATCCATAGCGACATAAGCGAATACAACATCATGATATGGCGAGGTAGACCTGTCTTATTTGACATGGCCCAATCTGTACTGGATTCCCATCCAATGGCAACAACATTTCTCAAACGAGACCTACAGAATCTTCACAGATACTTTAAGAAACAAGGAGTTAAGGTTCTGTCACCTGATGAAATGTATAGGAGAGTTGTTGAGGATGTCTAGACCTAGCACCTTCGTAAGGATCCCAAAGAACCGCATTGGCGTTCTTATTGGCCCAAATGCTGTTACAAAGAAGCTCATCGAAGAAAGCCTCTCAGTTGAACTTGAAGTTGACTCCGATGATGGAGGAGTCAAGATATGTCTTAAACCCGAAACACCTGATCCCTCAACGCTTTTTCGAGCAAAAGAAGTAGTCTTAGCCGTTGGAAGAGGATTCAGTCCTGAGAAAGCAAGTAGACTCCTACATGACGACGAGAGTCTGCTCGTTGTGGTGGATCTTAGAGACTACGTGGGAAAATCTGAATCTGACATCAAACGGTTGAGTGGAAGAATAATCGGTAGAGATGGAAGAACTAGAAAGCTTATTGAAGAATTAACAGAAACGTCAGTGTCTGTATATGGCCACACGATTAGTGTCATCGGCGCCATGGAAGAAGCTGAAATCGCTAGGCAAGCCATTGAAATGTTCATACATGGACGTTTACACTCATCCGTGTATAGATTCTTACAAGCAAAAAGGAGAGACTTGAAGAAAAGAAAGATGGAGCTATGGAAGAAACCCCACGTTTAGACGTAAATAGCCCGCGGAATCCACTAATCCAATGCATTTGACCTCCAACTCGTCAAGTAATTTTTAATCAGTCGCGTCAAGAAAGCTTGAGCTCGCTAGCTAGAAAGTTGTTCCTTTTGATGTGAAAAGATATAATTCTGATAAGACACACATATAGATGTCCAAAGGAGAAAAAGGAGAAGGCGACATGGTGACGCAAATATTCGAAGAGATCAGCCCAGCTGACTTCTTCTATCGCAATCGAGACATAGCTGGATTCACCAACCCGTCTCGAGCCATATTTGCGTCCATAAGAGAACTAGTGGAGAACTCTCTTGATGCTGCAGAACTTGCAAGCATCCCACCTGACATATATGTACGTCTAATTTTCGGAGAGAGTGGACCTGAGTCCGGAATCTACAAGTTGCGAGTTGAGGACAATGGATCCGGAATTACATCACGCCACATACCCTCTGCTTTTGGTCAGGTTTTATTCGGATCAAAATACAAATTGAAGCAGTCAAGAGGAACATTCGGTCTTGGAGGCACAATGGCGGTCCTTTACGGCCAAATTACAACTCACAAACCAGCATACATAGTTTCCAGTACAGGCTCAACAAAAGTCTACGTTTACAGAATAATGATCGACATCCAAAGGAACAAACCGATTATCCTGGAACGAAGAGTCCTGCTGAACAAAGAACAGTGGCATGGAACCATCGTTGAGTTCTATCTCGAAGGCGACTACTTCCGCGCTATGCCTAAGATTCTGGAATACCTGAAGCAAACAGCATTGGTGAACCCTTACGCAAACATAACTTTTGTCGATCCGAAAGGACGCATGTACAAGTCTTCTCGGGTGACTGAGAAAATGCCACCCCCTCCGAAGGAGACGTTACCCCATCCATATGGCGTCGATGTAGAAACAGTCAAGCGTCTCATAAGAGTAACCCCCCATCAAAAGATGCTGGATTTTATGGTTGCTCACTTTCACCGAGTTAACGAAAGGATAGCTGAGAAATTTCTTGAGTTTTCCGGCATACCCAAAACAAGAAATCCGAAGAAGCTGGAACCACAAGAAATCGTAAGATTCGTGCAGATGTTGAAGCGTTACGAAGAATTTCGACCCCCAAGCGCAGCTTGTCTATCACCTCTTGGGAAGGATTTACTGAGAGCTGGAATCCTAAAGGAGTTGAAACCAGAATTCACAGTTGTTTGTCAACGTAAACCATCCACGTATGCAGGCCACCCATTTATCATCGAAACAGCGATTGCATATGGAGGAGAAATCCCTAAGGGAGGCGACTTCGTCCTCTATCGTTTTGCAAATCGTATTCCTCTTCTGTACGATGAAGCCAGTGATGTTGCATTTCGAGTAATTAAAAGTATGAACTGGAGAAGGTATAAGGTGTCCCAGGGCATGCCGATAGCAGTGCTAGTTCATACTTGCAGTACAAAGATACCTTATAAAACTGTGGGCAAGGAATTCATCGCTGACAGACCCGAAATCAAGAGGGAAATATTGAATGGGATACGCGAGGCAGCAAGGCGTATTCAGCGTTTTCTGTCAAAACGTGAGCATGTTGAAAAGGAGATGAGGCGTTTGAGTGTTTTTTCCAAGTTTCTCCCCAAGATCGCCAAATTCTCCACCGAGCTAGCAGGCAGAGAAAGACAGCCTGAAATCGAGAAGTTGTTGGAGAGTGTAAACACAAGTGGAAGAGAAACAACAGGACGATAATGTCTCAACAGTGGGAAAGAAGAAGGAAACAGTTGCCAGCTTAGAGAAGCTCGGTCAAAGGCTCTACGATCAGATGGAAAACGGGGAGTTCCCATGGATAAAGATGCCTAGCCGCTCAATTGAGAACATCTGCTATCACCCAGATCTCCGCCAATACGTCCTAGGGGATAGGTCAGTTAAACGGAGCGCTAGAAACATCCGTCACATACGTCCATTAACACAGCTTGTTTGGACCGCTTTCTTTGCTCATAAACTCTCAAAACAACGCAAGACCTCAACTCTAAGAGATGTTTATTACTCCGCCCAAGCTTACCAGATGTCCTTCAAAGACCAATCTGAATCTGACAACGTAATTACAGATTTAGAAACAGTCATCGGCATCCCCAGAGAGGACTTCAACGTATTTCCAGAGGAACGCTCAGCCATATTCGGCGACTTAACAATTGAATATAACGTCCCAGGATATGAAGGAAAACAGATGAATCTCACATCGCACCCAGACGGCTTAATGATTGGCCCAGCATTGACATACAGCGAATTTGTGAAGACAAGCGCAGACAAAGTGTTCGCAATTGAGAAAGGCGGCTTATTTACCAGATTCGTTGAGGAAAACGTACATAAGAAGTTTAACGCTTTGCTTGTACTAACGTCAGGACAAGCTCCCCGAGCTACCCGCCATTTTATACACAGACTCAACAAGGAGCTAGAATTGCCAACCTACATATTCACAGACGCTGACCCTTGGGGAATGCACATTGCCATGGTCATAATATCTGGTTCAGCCAACGCTGCCCACCTAAGAGATCTTACAACACCCGACGCTGTTTGGAGCGGGGTTTGGGCTACAGACATAGTAAACTACGAGTTACCAACCGATCCTTTGACAGAAGTTGACATAAAAAGACTGCATGAACTGCAGCGAGATCCACGGTATAAAGGCAAGTTATGGCAACGGGAGATAAAGACTTTCATGAAAATCCGCAAAAAAGCGGAACAAGAAGCTTTCAGCCGCTATGGCCTCACTTACATCGTTGATGAGTACTTGCCAGCCAAACTCGAAGAAACCAAGTAGTTGAATGTAAGAAAGTTAAAATAGAACTTGGATTTACCCTAATTGAACTCTAGTCACAAAGGTGTAATGCATGAGTAGAATAGAAGAAGAGACTGGTTTCACCATCGCAGAGAAATTCTTCGCGCTACTGATAATCATAATTGGAGCGCTGATGATATACAATACATCAACAAGTCCTAGCCTAACATATCCCTTGTTATTTAGCGTGGGTGGCTTAGCGATGGTAGTACTAGGCGTTTTTATGATCCTCGCGAAAGCCGTGTGACATCTTTCTACGCGCATAGTTAACGCAATAGATTGGGTTCAGCATCATTTCCAAAGCGTTTGATTACCCGTGATCTTTAGATGTCTAGAATAAACTTCACTGTAACCTTGTCAGGTTTCCGTAGAATCTCCATTTGATGGTAGGTTATAGCTTTTACCCCGACTTTTTGTGGGTGCTTCTTAGGGTCAAATTTTTCTCCGTAAATCGTTGCTTTAAGTTTAAACCCAGATGTAGTTTTCTCAATGTCGTGTATCTTAAATTCTCGGTAGAGGTTTTGTGTCAGCTCAAACTTGACCAGTAAGGTCTCCAACCAATTGTATAGCAATGCTTTTTCGTCGAAGCCTTCAACTTCGACTGACTCTTCATTCTGAGGCTTTATCGTTTCGGTTTCTGTCATTACTTCGAAGGTCGCAAGAGCTGCATTCTCAAAGGCTTCTTTCAAAGTTTTACCTTTGGCTGCAATATATGCATCTGCTCTATGCTCTAGAAACATGAATTTCCGCTTATCTTCTCTACCGTGAGCCTTCGAATTTGGAGAGCACATTGTAAGACCTTTTCATTTCGATAAATATGAACTTGAATTGGAGATTTCCCAAAGCCTTTAAGAATTTAATTCCTTCTCTCACATACATAACTATTTAGCATTATGTTCCACACATGCGCGCTCGTTGAGTAATTCACCTCATCAATATTGCATTATATTTGGAGGTTGGCTGCCTGAGTAATTCATACTTGAGGAATATCTTAGTGGTAGGCTTGGATACAGTTGCCTTAGCTCGTTCTGCAAAGAAATCAGGGCTGAAGGTTTTCGCAGTAGACTTTTTCGGGGATCAAGACCTTAAAAGAACTTGCGAACCAACTCTCTCAATTGTTGCACAGAAGGCTGGAAAATCCTCCGGTCGCCTTGAAAAAGATTTCTCTCCAAACAAGTTCTTGGTGCTGGCAAGAAAAATCTCCACGAAGCACAGAGTAGACGGGGTATTTTTAGCTTCAGGATTAGAAGACTCCCCGAAGACTCTTTCTGAACTTAACAGGTTAGCTCCAATAATTGGCAACCCTCCAAGCACAATCGAAAGTGTACGCAACAAAGTGGATTTCTTCCATCAAATCCGGAAACTTGGGTTAAACCATCCAGAGACGATATTTGCAAAAACTGTGAAAGAGGTGAAGCAGGCTGCCACAGCCATAGGCTTCCCAGTGGTAATCAAGCCTTACCGAAGCCTTGGAGGCGCAGGAATTCGGTTGGCTGAAGGCAAAAATCAACTGGATGAGATCCTTCGACAAATCCCTCTCTCCCCTCTCGGATTTCTTATCCAAGAACACATCAATGGTAAGCATATGAGTGTGTCTTTTATCTCAACAGGCAAAAAATCTGTTATTCTTACATTGAATGAGCAACTATTAGGAATGGGGGAACTGGGTCAGAAAGAACCGTTTGGATATTGTGGCAACATAGTTCCCACATCAACTGATGAAGGTGTCGCAAATGAATGTGATAATTTAGTTCAGAGAATTGCGATGCATTTCAATCTACAGGGTTCAAATGGAGTGGATCTA
>DAOWHM010000105.1 GCA_030641425.1 Candidatus Bathyarchaeota archaeon
ATATAGTCCAGTTGCCATCCCCGTTCCGTTTCCTTGAAGAGTGAAACCTGCCCCATCAAGCGTGATGTTATCCCTTTGTATTTGAATGGAATCATTAATGTTACCAGTGAAGGTATACGTAACATTGTCCAAACTCGAAATCGGTGCTGTGTCAGGGACAATGCTCCCATCAGCCATAATGGTTATCGTTCCGACTGCTCTTACCTTACGAACTCTGAAACCAGTAGCTAGCACATTCAAAAGAAGAACTGTTAATGCAATTAACAACACAGTCTTGCTTCTCATATCCAGTCACCCACTATGTCTTCTTCTTCAGTTTTTATGACTTGCGGAAGGTTCTATTGGACTCTATGTTATCTCATTTCAAGTGGCACTAGCATGCATCCCAGAATTTCCCCATTGTACAAACATTACATACATAATTATAGCAGAAGATAACGCTAACCACATTGTTACAACGGAAGACATGGGGTACGAATATGGGTACCATGTAATTCCGGAGTTTCCATCATCCATCATTCTACCACTCTTCATGTTTGCTTCTCTCCTAGTCTTGCTATACAAGAGAAAAAGAGTCAAGGTTTAACGGAACCTGTCACTGGCTTAAAGTAAAACCAAGGTGAATGGAGATGTCACCCGCACAACCCCATTTTTCCATGGCCTCGCGCCTCTCCTAGGTTTATGTATGCATCGACTGTTCACGGATTTTTATTTTGTGGCTTCACTCAGTCTTTTGCTGATTATGACGATGATGGCTCCAGAAAGGATGATTATAGAAGCTAGCCTGAACATTGATGGAATATTCAGGACCATGGATAATACTCCAGCAACTACAGCTCCAGAAGCTGCTCCAACATTGAATATTGTGGATAGGTAGGCAGTTGCGATGTTGCGTGCTTCAGGAGGCGTATAATCACCTAACATTGCCCACTCGGTCACTGCTCTCATTCCATGGGCAGCGCCATATATGATCATGGCAAAAGCGAGGAGATAGACGTTCTTTACTTCGGAGAAGGCTAGAAAGGCTATAGCGAGGAGTATGAAAGCGACGATGATGGGGTATTGGTATCCGATTTTATCAGTTAGTTTCCCAGAAGGTATACGGGTCACCATGCTGGCGATTCCTTTGATTCCGAAGAGTAGCGCGATGATCGATGAGCTGAGAAAAAGGTTCTCTTCAGCGTGAATTGCGAAGAACGTTATTAAAAAGGCGTTTGTAAAGGAGAAAGATAAGCGGAGATAGCTTAGGATTTGTATGTTTCGTGAGAAAGTGATTGCCCTCAATGATTTTTGAAGGTTCAAGTTTGGTTTTTTATAATTAGCATTGTAGGAATTTTTGTTTCGCATGATGAATAGAAATGGGATTAGACTTAGAAGAGGGATAATTGAAGATGCCTGGAACAGCTGTTCATACGTTAGATAGTTAACGAGGAATGTACAGAGGAAAGGCCCAATTGCAGTGGTTACACCTACAGACGTGAGGAAGACCCCCATCGTGGTTCCTTTCTTTCCATTCGGTGACAGATCTTGCGTTATCGCGAGGGCTGTGGGCGCATATGCTGCTAAGATGATAGCGTGGAAGATCCGTATTGGATAGAACCAAGTTGGATCCTGAACCAGTGAGTATAGAAGCAAGCTGATGGTCTGACCTATTGCCGCGATTGGGATTATTGGCCATCTTCCGATTCGTTCAGCAAGTGCTCCTAATGGGATTTTGGTCGCTATTGCGACAAAAGAGAGGAGACTGATTATTATTCCAAGTTCAAAGGTTGTGGCTCCTTTCTCAGTGATGTATAGGGATAGGATAGGTTGTATGGTTTGATTTGCGAGAAAGAGAGTTATCGTAGTAATTGTCAGCAGATAGAGTTGTTTTGGCAGTCCAGTTGTGACGATGGATGTCCTCTCCAGCATGCATGGTTTCACTCATAAAAGCTCTTAGACTTATTGTATTTTCGCTCTTATCTGTGCTCTCTAAGTGTATGTTTCAAGCAAGCTCCTAAAAAGCCATATGTCAACAGTGTTAAGTCATGTATCGAAAGGAATCAGATGGACTTTGGATCTGCAGTTGGAACTGTGGCTTCAAACACATGGATCATAAGAAGGTTATTGAGCACGAGAACAAATTGCATGGAAACATCGGATAGCTAGGACGCAGATGCATGCAGCATGCTTAGGTTTAGACATGGTCTCGCACGCATGAGATCTCCTCTATCACTTACGCTAGATCAGCAGCGATCAATTGTTGAACCTTATAGCTAAGCGCTACAAGAAACTAATCGTAAAATATCAGTTCTTTCTCTTCGAGTTCTACGTGGAGTTTGCCTACAGCTTCATAAACATTCTCTTCCCATTTTGCTCCCGTACACACAAGCTTTCCGCTGGCGAAGAGAAGTATTACTACTTTGGGTTCTTTCATACGGTAGATTAACCCGGGAAATTGTTCAGGCTCGTACATAGTCTTGTTTAGGTCATAAGCGGACTTCTCGAGGTCGATCATTCCTCCAAGGTTCGCTGACGCCACTATGTTCTGGATTTTTAACTCAGGTTTGCTGGCGATAACAATCCCGCTTTTCTTCAATTCTTTAACCACTTTCATGACTGCTCTCCGCGCTTCTTTCGCAGATTTAGCACCTGTGCAAACCATTTTTCCGGAGTTGAAGATCAAGGTGGCCGTTTTAGGTCGCTTAAGCCGAAAGACTAACCCAGGAAATTGCTCTGGTCTGTATTCCACACCTGGATATCCCTTGACAACAGCATTCAGGTCGACACGTTGATTCAGAGTCGCTGAAGCAACCACATTCTCAATGTTGATAGTAGCCTTAATCTTCGGCATCCTGAGCACCATAAACTCTATACATTAGACAAGTCAATATATAAAGGCTTATAAATACCTCAAAACACGCGCCATATGAGGGCTACCTACGTTTTCGGAGCACTTGAACATTTTTCTACAGTGGGGAAAAATTCAAATCCCGTCTCAACAAGTCGCAATAATGTGGTTTCAACCTCCAGAACTTAAATCCGCATCTGTGCAACATATAGTCGGCACCTGCTTGTCGAAGAGTTTATCTCGCGAGCAATAGAATGTTAAATAGAATGTTGGAGCATAACGATTTAGGGGTGTCTTACTCGAGCAAAATAATCGTAACGACGGCTCTCATCTACGCAAATGGCGAGATTCATCTAGGACATGTCACGTCTACATATCTGCCAGCAGACATATTTGTGAGATTCTGCAAACTCAGAGGAGACGACATAATTCATCTAAGTGCCACAGATGACTTCGGAACTCCGATTCTAATTGAAGCTAACAGAAAAGGAATGAACCCACAAAAGTTCGTAGACTATTGGAACCAAAGAGACCGGGAAGATTTCTCCAACTTGGGAATACATTTTGATATGTTCGACAAGACAAGCTCCAAAGAAAACAGAGAATTAACACAATACTTCTTCACAAAACTCCATGAAAAAGGATACATCTACAAACGACCCATATGGCAGCTCTACTGTGAGAATTGCAAAAAGTTCCTCCCTGACCGCTACGTGAAGGGCACGTGTCCATATTGCCAATCAGCTGATCAGTACTCTGACTCATGCGAGAATTGTGGAAGGATAATTCCGCCAGGAGAGATTTTAGATCCCCACTGTGTAATCTGTGGCTCAGAACCTGTACAAAAAGAGAGCGAACATTACTTCTTCAAGCTGAGTCAATTCTCAGACAGACTCAAGAAATGGCTAACCGAAAACAAGAACCTACAAACAGATGTGAAAAATTATGTGCTTGGATGGGTGAAGGAAGGCCTAAAGGATTGGGATATCAGCAGAGACCTACCATGGGGTATACCCGTCCCTCTGAAGGAAGCAGAAGGGAAAGTCCTCTATGTGTGGTTTAACAACCACATCGGCTATATTTCAACCGCAAAAAAGTATTTTGCAGAAAGACAGATAGATGGAAACCAAGCATGGAACTCAGCAACGATCTATCACTTCATTGGCAAGGACATTGCATACCATCATTACCTATATCTGCCAGCCATGAGAATGGGTGTCGGCGACTTTAAACTTCCAGACTTTATCCCAACTCGAGGTTACTTCACCTTAGAAGGAAGAAAGTTCTCGAAAAGCCGAGAATGGTTCATAAGTGTGAGAGAGTTCCTAGACAAGTTTCCTCCTGACTACCTAAGATTTTACTTGGCTGGAATTACTCCATATAGTCAAGCGGATGTGAACTTCAACTGGAGTGAGTTCCGAAAGAGGATAAATACTGAACTTATAGCAAACATCGGCAACTTCATACATCGAGTCTTAACTTTCATATGGAACAACTATGATGGAATGGTCCCCGAAACTGAGACTCTCGATCAGCTGGACAGAACACTCTTGGATGAACTAAGAAATGCAGTGAAAGAAGTAGCTCAGGAGATCGATAGGTTAGAGCTGAGTAAAGGATTAAGAAGAATCACCAAATTCACCACTTTCTGCAATCAATACTTCCAACGGAAAACGCCGTGGAAAGACAAGGACAGAGCAAAAACAGCTCTCTATCTTTGTGCCAACATCGTTAGAAGTCTCGCTATATTGTTGGAACCCTACATTCCCTTTTCAGCCGAAAAGCTATGGGAGCAACTAAACCTTCAAGGAGTTGTGCATAAACAAGCATGGAACACCGCTTCGGAGTTGAAGATTCCAACTGGACACAAGATTAACGAACCTCGGATACTTTTCGAGAAGGCATAGAAAGCTTTGGAGGAGTATAGACTAGAGAACAAAATGCAACGCAAGTTTTTTTTGGATGATGCCTCACAGAAAGGGAATCTAGGTAAACTGTTGAGTGAGGAAAAACAGAAAGAGATCAAACTTGTTACCATAAGCTTCTTTGGCGCGCTCAAGTTCTGGTCGACATTTCTTCTAGTTCAGATCATAGCTTCACTAGCAATCTTCGCCTTTGGCATAATGCTGTTCACCATTTATCTACAACCACTGATAAGTGAACTCATAGCTCAGCTTCCCAGGATTCCTAACGTGCTCCAAGCTATCCTAACTTAGATATCCAAGTAGACTCTTTATTTTAAGAATCCCCTTTTTCCGGAAGTGTCTTCTACAAGAGCTGGTGCTCCCTAGGATCATAAGTGTCACGATGGGCGCGAAGCAAGTGAGTCAACACACCCATCCATAACGGTATACACATGAAAGCACTCATAATGAATCCATATTAAGATCCGTTTCTTCTTTGGGCTGATCGGGTTCAGGTTTCTTCCTTTCCCTAATGAAAGGAATCACAAATTCGAGGGCAACAAGTAACACTATCAGAGCTACTATGATCATCATCCCACTCTCTGTGTGAACGAACAATGGGATGTTTCCAATGTATGGAACAACCCAAACGACCTTGCCAACAATATCCGTTTCAAAGACAGTCCAATAGTCAACATGGGTGTTATGATCTCCTTTAGTCTCAAATTTCCAGAGGTCCCCATCCTGCCATTTTCCCACTGCCCTATGAACTATGAGTTCATTGGGATTTCCTGGTTTGTGAAAGACAATGACATCTCCTGTGCCTTCCTCTGCAACGATTGCAGTTGCATCCAGCCCACCTTGAACGATAATTAGATCACCTTCATTTAATGTTGGCTCCATGCTTCCGGAAGCCACAGCAAGTAATGGATAATCTGTTCTCAGAAAAGCCCTCAACCCAAACCAGAGGCCAGCAATGCTGACTATTATTATCGCCAATAAGATGATTGTTCTCACATATTCGTTGGTCAGCATACCTTTGAGTCTAATCATCGAATCAACTTCATATTGATAGTGGTTTCTTTGGTTTTTCGCTGTCTTGTATATAAACTTAACAGTCAGATCCAAGATACTTAAATTTTTTATGAAGGCTCTGAAAAAAAGGGGGAACCGAGCTGGCTCACGAACGATGAATTTTGAGGGTAGGTTCTCGTCTTAGATTTTCTTCTTGTTAAGGACAACACGAAAAGCCTTATCACATTTGGGACAGTCGTAAAGACCGATTTCCAGTTGCAGTCTTTTTCCTTGTTTGTCAGGTCGACCAGCCATCTTCCATTTCTTCCTCATCTTACCTTCAGTGCCACAATTAGGGCATTTCGACATGTAGTTTCCTCCGTAACGATGACTATGGTTTGCAACCATGGAGCATAAAAGATTTTCCATCATTTTCGGTCAAAAAATCTCCAACTTAGCTAAGCTTTGCCCTATAGTCCCAGAATTAACGTCCTCGATTCATCATTCACACTATACGTATTCATTTTAGTTATTTTATTGTAGAGGCACTACCATAAAATTCCAACCTACCCTTAGGCGCGCAAATTGACTCCTTAATAATCAGTGACGCGCTAGAGGCTTACGGATCTTCGTTTCAGCAAGCTAAACATAATCATTCCAAGGCGGAAAAACCCTTTAAGGAGAATGTCATTTAAAGCTAAATCTATTGCAGGCGTGTTGCGATGAGTGAGATGTGGTACTCAGAGGAAACTGAGAGTGTCATAGAGAGGTTGCAGACAGATCCTTTTGGGCTGAAGGATGAGGAAGCAAAGACACGGCTGGAGAAATACGGACCCAACGAGTTGAAAGAGAGAAAAGGAACTTCAGCACTTTCAATCCTGCTGAACCAATTTAGGGACATCTTTGTGATCATGCTTCTGGTTGCTACAATAATCTCTTTCGCCGTCGCAGAAACTGTTGACGCGGTAACGATTGCAGCAATAGTTATTCTCAATGCCGTTGTGGGTTTCGTTCAAGAGTATCGCTCTGAAAAGGCGATGGAGGCAATGAGAAAGCTCACTGCTCCAAGAGCGCGGCTAATGAGAAACGGACAAGAAGTAATGGTTCCAGCAAAGGAGGTTGTTCCGGGAGACATTCTGCTTCTTGAGTCTGGAGACCGCGTTCCTGCTGACAGCAGACTTATCGAGGTTGTGGACTTAAGAAGTGACGAAGCTGTTCTCACAGGCGAATCTACCCAAGTGGAGAAGAGAGCAGGAATCGTAGAAGAGAACACACCTGTAGCAGATAGGAAAAACATGGTTTTCACAGCGACCTACATTACCTATGGTAGAGGGAAAGCAGTAGTAACTTCCACAGGTATGAAAACGGAGTTCGGAAAGATCGCTGAAATGGTCCAAACTGTAAAGACAGAGGAAACCCCCCTCAAACTCAAACTTGAAAGCTTCGCAAAGAAGCTAGCCATAATCATCGTAGCTATTTGTGCTGTGATCTTCGTCTTGGAGCTTACAACAAGATCCGGGCAGCTAATGCCGAGCTTCCTAACAGCAATTGCACTAGCAGTATCAGCAGTTCCAGAAGGACTTCCAGCAGTAGTCACAATCTCACTGGCTCTAGGAGCACGGGAACTGGCAGGACGAAATGCAATAATCAGAAAACTTGCTTCCGCAGAAACCTTAGGAGCCACTACGGTGATATGTTCTGACAAAACTGGCACGTTAACCAAAGGAGAGATGACAGTCCGCCAACTCTTCACCAATGGCAACTTAGTTGAGGTCACTGGCGTCGGTTACAAGGCAGAAGGGAAGTTCTTGCAGAAGAACAAGCCAGTAGATCCAAAAGAAGATCCCAACTTGAACATGCTCTTGGGTGCGGGAGCAGTATGCACCAACGCTTCTTATGATGGAGAAAAGATCCTTGGTGATACGACAGAAGGAGCCCTAATAGTAGCAGCTGCCAAGGCAGAGCTGACAAAAGAAGAGTTGGAGAAGAAGTATCCTCGTGCGCACGAGATTCCCTTCACCTCTGAAAGGAAACGGATGACGACGGTCCACAGAATATCTGAGGAGAAGCTGATGACTTTTATGAAAGGCGCGCCTGAAGTCATTCTAGATCGTTGCACACATCTAATGAAGGACGGAGAGGAAAAAAAGCTTCTCAAGAAAGAGAAAGAGAAGATCCTAAAACTAAATGAGCAGATGGCCAGTAACGCTCTACGAGTACTCGGAGTAGCCTACAAGGAACTATCTGGTATAAAGCTGGAAGATTTTCGTGAACTTAGCAGGGTGGAAGCAGTTAACGAACAAGTAGAGAGCAATCTAGTTTTTATCGGATTAGTCGGGATGATCGATCCCCCCGAGAAGAGGCAAAAGAGGCAAATAGGGTATGTCACCAAGCAGGAATAAAAACTATCATGATAACAGGGGATCACAAGCTGACAGCTGTTGCAGTAGCGAAAGATGTAGGTATGATTGGAAGAGAATCCAACGACATAGTTTTAGATGGTATCACGCTAGATTCGATGACTGATGAGGAATTCGAAAAAGTTGTCAGTTCAGTGAGAGTCTACGCGAGGGTTGCTCCTGAACATAAACTCCGAATCGTCAAAGCCCTAAAGAAGAAAGGAGAGATCGTTGCCATGACTGGGGACGGTGTCAACGATGCCCCAGCACTAAAGCAGGCTGACATAGGTGTCGCTATGGGAATAACTGGAACAGACGTGACGAAGGAAGCCTCAGACATGGTGCTTGCTGATGACAACTTCGCAACGATCGTCACTGCAGTAAAAGGAGGTCGTTCTATATACGACAACATCAGGAAATTTTCCTTTTTCTTGATCAGATCCAACTTCGACGAGTTAGCTCTCATTGGAACCTTTGCGTTGCTAGGTTTAGAGCTTCCATTAACTGCAGGAATGATTCTATGGCTCAATTTGGTAACTGACGGTGGACCGGCAATCGCGTTGACTATGGATCCTCCAGAGAGTGATGTGATGCAACGTCCACCGCGAAACCCCAAAGAGGGAGTGTTATATGGTCGAATAGCTTCCATAGTAGCTACTTTCACAGTACAATTCCTTCTTACAGGGGGACTCTTTTACTGGCAATACTACATGCTTCCAGGAGGTCTTACAGAGTTGAAGTTGGCACAAGCCAGAACAATGGCTTTCACGAGAGCTACGTTGCAAGAGCTTTTCGTCGTGTGGAATTGCAGATCTGAGAAGCGTAACGCCTTCAGGGTAGGGTTCAAATCAAACAAGTTCTTATTGATCGCTGTCATAGGGTCAGCAATCCTGACAATTATCGTGCCCTTCTTCGGGCTCTTTGGAACGGTACCACTAGATGACCCCTTAGAGTGGGTTCTAGTAGTAGTTGCTGCGATGTCCGGTCTCTTGATAATGCCGGAGGTCTTCTACGGAAGAAAAGTATTCAAATGGAGGTAACTGCTGACGCAGAGCTAATATGTTCTGCGTTTTGAACAAGTAATTGCTCAAACAGATTTTTTCCTTGACTGACCTAACTCTTTAGACTAGAAAGGCTTTTAGAGTTGGCTTATTCACTATTCTCAACATTTGGAGATTCTGAGCCTTCGTGAAGACTGATCCTGAGAATGTTTTCAACATATTTGTGAAGCCCATTCGAAGGCTTCTTGACCAGAGGGGATTCAAAGTGCCAACAGAACCGCAAAAAAAGACAATCCCCAAGATACTTGAAGGAAAGAATGTGCTGCTCATCTCGCCTACGGCAACCGGTAAGACAGAGTCAGCAATGCTTCCCCTTCTAAACATACTTATTCAAAATTCTGATCGGCGACCTGGAATAAAAGTGTTGTATATCACCCCGTTGAGGGCCTTAAACCGTGACTTATTAGAACGTCTGCAATGGTGGTGTAATAGTCTAGACATAAAATTAGCGGTGCGACATGGTGACACTGACACTAGAGAAAGAACTAGACAACGCCGTAGTCCCCCCGATGTGTTGATAACAACTCCAGAAACCTTACAAGCTGTATTGACTGGGTACGTTCTGCGACAGCACCTAAGACATGTGAAATGGGTTGTCATCGATGAGGTCCATGAGATAGCTGACAGTAAGCGAGGTAGCCAACTATCTCTTGCTCTTGAAAGACTGCGAGCTATTGCTGAAGCTGATTTCCAGATGATAGGGCTCTCAGCTACTATAGGCAGCCCTGAGAGGGTGGCTCAATTCTTAGTGGGCGTAGGGAGACCTGTTGAAGTGGTGAAGGTGCCAGCTGGGAGAGAGATGCGCCTAGAGATTATCTTTCCAAAGCCCAATTCTGGGGATTATGAACTTGCTTCTACCCTTTACACACATCCAGAAGTAGCAGCTAGGCTTCGCATCATACGTAAGTATATCGAGAAACACAGATCGGTCCTGCTGTTCACGAACACTCGTTCGATATCGGAGGTGTTGACTAGTCGCTTCAAAATCTGGGACATAGACTTTCCTGTCTCTATTCATCATGGATCCCTTGCTAAACCTTCAAGGGTTGCAGCAGAGCGAGGATTGAAGAATGGAGAGTTGAAGGGCCTAATTTGCACAAGCTCCCTAGAGCTGGGTATAGACATTGGCAGAATTGATTTAGTTATTCAATACATGAGTCCTAGGCAGGTGACTCGGCTCATACAGCGTATAGGTAGAAGTGGACATAGAGTTGGACGGACAGCCAAAGGAGTAATAATTACTATGGACTCAGATGACACATTGGAAGCTCTTGCGATTGGCAAGATGGCGTACCATGAAACCCTTGAACCTGTCGCTATACCTGAGAAGCCATATGATGTTCTCGCTCACCAGATTGCTGGCCTTCTGATGAAAAGAAGAAGACTCTTCTTCGGCGACATCACGGACCTCTGCAACAGAGCATACCCCTACAAAGACTTAACAATGGAAGACGTGAAGAAGATACTATCCTACATGCACACACGGTTTCCCCGATTTGCATGGGTTTCCTTTGAAGATCTTACTGCTCTCAGGCCAAGACGAAACAAAGCATTATTCGAATATTACTTTGACAATCTTTCAATGATACCCGTGGAAAAGCAACACATAGTTATAGACGATGCATCGGACACTGCCATCGGAGTACTAGACGAAGCCTTCACAGCTGAATACGGAAAACCAGGTGTAAAATTCATCATTCGAGGAAGCCCATGGAAGATTCTCCACGTCTATGGAGACAATATATACGTAAAATCTGTTGATGATCCTACAGGTGCCATACCGAGCTGGGTGGGAGAAGAGATACCCGTACCATTCAAGGTATCTCAGGAAGTAGGACTGATTAGAGAACTCGTTGAATCTGAAATGAAGAAGGGAAAGACAGCTGAAGAAGTTGCGACAGCATTAGCAGAGAAATATCCGGCAGACAAAGACACCATATACCGAGCTCTACAAGAAACATTCGAGCAAGTGAAGGTTGGGTATCCGGTTCCAACAGACAGACGGATGACGATTGAAGACTGGGAAGAATTCGTGATAATACATGCGAACTTTGGGTCTTTGACCAATCGTGCATTCGCCCAACTAATCGGGCACTTTCTGTCAGAGCAAATTGGCCACACAGTCGCTGTTCAACATGACCCCTATCGAATTTTCATCCAAACGATGGGAGCAATTCAAGCGGATCATGTGATTACTCTGCTGAACGAATGGAAGCAGACTTCTAACACAATGATACGCGAAGCTTTGACAAAGACAACAGTAAAAACTGGACTCTTCAAACGTCGTATGATCCATGTTGCCAGAAGATTTGGAGCTCTGAAAAAATGGGCAGATTTCAGCAACATCAGTCTAACCCGACTTGTGAAAAGCTTCGAAGGAACAACTGTCTACGATGAAGCTCTCAAGGAAGTGTTCACCAAAGACATTGATTTGGAAAATCTCCTTCAAGTAATCGACAAGCTCCGAAATAACGAAATAGCAATTGTGAAGGCTGAGACAGAAGGTAACTTAACGCCCATAGCGAAGGTTGGTGTTGAACGTGTCAGTATGAAGACAGATCTCATTCCACCAGAGAGGATGCAAAGCATTCTCTTGGAATCAGCAAAAGCACGCCTGTTGAATGAAGTTCGAAGCTTCATCTGCACCAGATGCTGGGACTACCTTGAGATGATACGAATTAAAGACCTGCCTGAGAAACCCGTCTGCCCCATATGTAGCTCAAAATCTCTAGGTCTCCTGAGAATCGAAGAAGATCACGTGAGGTCTCTCGTCGAGAAAAAAGGAGAAAAACTCACGAAAGACGAGCGGAAAATGCGCAAGCAA
Organism: Candidatus Bathyarchaeota archaeon; assembly: GCA_030641425.1. Taxonomy (GTDB): domain Archaea; phylum Thermoproteota; class Bathyarchaeia; order Bathyarchaeales; family SOJC01; genus SOJC01. The sequence continues at coordinate 12,033 of DAOWHM010000105.1, forward strand.
GCTTTAGAAACAGCGCAATACCTCGCTAAATATGGAAAGACTGCTGCTGTAGTTTTCTCTGCTAGAAGAATAAGACCAAAAGCAGCAAGAGGAATTCTTCTGAGAAACCAAGGGCTTACAGATGCCCTTTTTGGATTAATTGTCGAAGCTGAGCGGAAGGCGCTGAGAAGAAAGTTTTGGTCTGACTGAGGAGACTGCCCACTTCGATGTCCAATTTCATGAAGAAAAGACGAAAAATCAAGCTGATGACTGAAGCCAGATCAGACATAGTTATTGAGGCTTCTAAAAATTTAAATGGTGCAATTTGGGAACCACACATTGTTCGTGGAGGAGAACACGTTGGAGCTAAGCAGAAAGCAGCAAAGGGATAAAGCTCTTAGTAGATTCAAATACGTGCGAACTTGTGTCTTGGCGAGAGAACTTTGCATAATTATAAGAGCTAATCGAGGAACCTTCAACCGGGATGATGTGCAAAAATCCTGCACTCTCGTATCTCAATTATGCAAGGAGGCTGATTGCACCGAGCAGAGTGAGCTATGCCACCGAGCCTCAAGGATTGTTAGCAAGGATGAAGGAGAATATCTTGAACTTTGTCAGCAGAGTTGCCTTAAGTGTGGTGAAGCAAGGCGTTCCAGACCTAAGAAAAATACGTCGTATGTAGCGTAGCAAGTTTCAATAAACCTTAAAATGTGTGCGTGAAATAACTGATCCTAAAGGAGAACTCATCTGCATTGTTCATCGCTCCATTCGTTGCGTCGCCACGTCCAGTTGTTAGACATATGCTGAAAGCGGTGGACCTCAAACCTGGTGAAGCCTTCTATGATTTAGGGTCTGGAGATGGTCGCACGGTAATAATGGCAGCGCAAGAGTTTGGCGCGAGAGCCGTAGGCGTTGAGATGAGGGAAGACTTAGCCAAGAAGGCCTTAGCTACCATCCAAGAGCTGGGTATCCAAGATAGAGTGACAATTGTGCAAAACGACCTCTTTAAAGTAAACATCACCCACGCAGATGTGATATTTCTATACCTGACAACCAGTGCAAACGATAAGATCAGACCTAAACTCGAAAAAGAACTTAAATCTGGCACACGAATAGTTTCTCACGACTACGAAGTACTAGGGTGGAAACCCATCAAAACGGAAAACTTCTGTGAAAACCCAAGGCTTGGCTACCCCTCACACACAATCTATGTATATGAACTGTGAAAACCTTCCAATTCATTACTATAAAACAAAATTATAAGCACGCACATAAATTATAAGAGCATTGTCTGTAACCCTAAACCAACTTTGAGATGAGGGAAAAAGATGGCTTATTTATTAACCCCCGATTTTTCCTTGAAAAGCGGAACCTGAAAAGGAGAGTAACATAGAACGAATCTCATAATCTTCGGACCTCCTGGTTCTGGAAAGGGAACCTACGCTTCACGGCTACAATCCAAGCTAAACATACAAGTAATTTCAACTGGCGACATTTTCAGAGAAATGGCGAAAGAGGACAGTGAGCTAGCTGAAGAGATAAGACATTACATGAACATTGGGGAATTGGTTCCGGATGGAATCACGCAACCTATGCTCAGAAGAAGGCTGTCCGAAGATGGTTCCAAAAGAGGTTTCATATTGGATGGGTATCCCCGCACACTTAGGCAGGCAAGAACCTTGGATGACTTCGCGAAGATTGATGCAATAATCAATTTGATTGTGCCAAAGTGGATTATCATTGAGCGTCTTTCCAGCAGAAGGATATGTAAGAATTGTGGAGAAGTGTACAATGTAAGATTCCTGAAGCCCACTACAGAAGGAGTATGCGACAAGTGTGGCGGTGAACTTTATCAACGCAACGACGATACTGTCCAAGTGATTGAAGAGAGATTGAGGGTGTACGAAAAGCAGACCAAGCCACTCCTAGAATATTACGCAAGCAAAGTTCCCTTCATAGAGTTCAAATGCAAAGATACTAATATCCCCCCTGAAGTTGCGGTGGGAGAAATTCTCAGGGAGCTGAGAAGTCTCGAAGATCATTGAATTTCTTGAGGAATGCGTGTCCGGAGAGTTTCACCTAGTCTAGGAGGTTGTCAGGATACCTATGCGGGTTGTGCCTTGGAGGCAAGTTGCATATTGGCGATGTAAGACCTGTGGAAACTGCTGCAAGAATTACAACGTTGTTCTCAACTTCTATGAATGGCTATACACAATAAAACGGTTTGGAGTCGAGTATACTTCTTCCAGCATAAACCGGTTTTTCCTGAACAAAAGAGCGGATGGTTCCTGCATTTTCTTGCAAGAGACACCGAACATTTCATTATGCAACCTCCAATACATGAAGCCTCTAGCCTGTAGGCTTTGGCCATTCAAAATTCTGAGCAAGCCTAAGTACGGCTTTCATGACCAAGCAATATACCATTATGACAATCAGAAGTTATTTGTTTATGCTGATTCTGCGTGCAGTGGCCTTACCTTTGGTGCTCCAACTCGAGAGTTTACTCATTATGTTCTTCGTGAATTCATAGAAATAGTATATGGAAGGCGTCGAAGGCAATTCAAGAGCACTGGGTTGCTGAGACAGGTCAGTCCTGTTTTTGCTTTGAGCTCTAGATTTTCTCCTAGCTAAATGAATCTGACGATTCATACTACAGCATTTGAAGAGTCTGTCGTTGCATGTATGCAAACTACCTAGCTAATGTTAGATCGTCTTAACATAGTTGCTTTGGCGTCCATATGTCTAAGGCCCCTATCTTTTGGAGCTGGTTAGGCGGTAAACACGCCTATGAAGATGCACAGATATAATGTGTGATTGCTTTTCGATATGCGCGCGTCGCGCATTATTTCATTTTGTAGTTTTCCGGGGACGCTTTACAGGCCTTACTAGGCCTTCTTTTGTTATGTCGATGGCGATTCTGTCTCGTTTGAAGTCGCACATTCTACAGTCTAACACACGTGCAATTCTGACAAATTCGCCCCTCTTAACATCCAGGTCTGTTTGTTGGTCTTGCCAGTAGACACGTCCGTAATCGATGATTATGGTGCCGTCTAGGTTGTGAGCGAGTCCGATGCCTCCAG
>DAOWHM010000017.1 GCA_030641425.1 Candidatus Bathyarchaeota archaeon
CCCTTAGAAGGCAGGTTTCTATAGAATGTTATGTTTACAGTCTCGCCTTCGTAATACTTCACGTCATATCCGTGAGCGTTGATCAGTGAAGTGCACTCATCGACGAAAGCATTGTTGACAAGGTTCGCCTCAATGCTGAGTTGATCCACTATTGCAGCCTCCAGACTGCCTTCAGTTCTAGGCACTAGGAAGTAGTAACTGAGCAAAAACGCGAGACAGAGAAGAGTGAGAAGAAGAGTGGTGAACAGAAGCTTCTTGTTTAGGCTACTATCTTTACTCTTAGGTGTATGCATACATTTTGGGGTTATCCATGTTGGTGGCAAAGATAGTCATCTATCAATGAAAACATATTGGTGTGGAGGTTCTTTAACTTCTCGTTGTTTAGGCTATCTGCTTCAGCTGAGTCTTTTGAGCTGTTTTCTATACATACCTAATATCTCTTTTTCTGTAGTTGCGTCTTCGGCTGATTTGTCTACTCTGTAGTTTCCGGTGAATCGAGGAAACCTTATGGCTAGTCCACTTCCCTTTCGAATAGCATCTGTGGCACAAGTGTGAACGGGGCTCAATGTGATTTCCGCCCCTAGAACTTCAAGAACGAGGAAGGGTTCAAACCAGACATCGGTTTCAAGCCTGGATTGAACTCTTGCGTCCTTGTGAGCAATCTTGTGTTCATTAAGGATTTTTGGCAGCTTTTTCAAGTCTGCGTCTGTAAAGCCAGTTCCACACTTAGTCACGGTCTCGAAGACATCACTGGTAGGATTGTAGGCGGTGAGAAGTAATGCCCCATAGGTTCCAGCGCGTTTTCCTCGCCCATAATAAGCTCCGACTACCACGAGATCAACAGTGTCAGTCATCTCGCTTCGATAATCTCTCTTATATTTTATCCACATCCATCCCCTCGCTCCAGCCTGATAGACGGAATCCTCCGCTATCGACTTGCACATCAACCCTTCACAGCCACTCTCGACCGACTTCTCAAAAAATCGTTCCAGATCTCTGACGTTATCTACTTCTAGGGACTCTACAAGCTTTACGCGATCGCCGTCCTCTACGATTTCCTCAAGTTTCTTACGTCTTACTGGGTATGGCTCTAAGGTGTAGTCATTGCCATCAGCGTATAACACGTCAAATATGAATAGCGAGACTGGATACTCCTCCATTGCCTCTTTGATTCCATATTTCCGTCGTCGATGCATCAGTTCCTGGAAGGGTTTCAGTTCTCCTGTGTCGACATCAACAGCTACGCATTCTGCCTCCAGAATTGCGTCTTTTGCTTTTATGTCCCTTTTGAAGAGCTCTACTGCGTCAGGATATTGGTCTGTGATGTTCTCCAAACGACGCGAAAAAAGGGTGACCATGTTGTCTTCTTTATGTGCTTGAATCCTTTCCCCATCATACTTGAATTCAGCGATGCATCTGTTGTCCAGCTTCTCAAGGATCTCTTCAGGTGAGCCTAACCGCTCAGCCAGCATCGGGCGGATCGGATTTCCAACAGTCACCTTGAATCCCTCCATTGCATTAATTCCTTTATCAGCAACGGTCCTTGCGACTTTTCCAAGATCTGAAGAAATGTTGTATGCTCTCTCCAATATCCCTCTTGCTTCTTTGCCTCCTCCATAAGCAACTGCTAACGCGTCTAGAACTGTCATGTCAGCGATTCCTAGTCTTAGGCTTCCTGTTGCGATTCTGATAATGTATTTTGCTTCATTTGGCGTTGCTCTAATCAATAGCCCTGCTAGCAGGCTTAGCTTCTTGTCTATTGCGCCTACTCCTGAGGCACGAGCTATTTTTTCGAGAATACCGTAGACAATCTCCGTTGTTAATGGAGTTGATGTAACTAGTGTTGTCTGTGCCTTCTTTGTGAGGAATCCCCGCGCGGTTTCTCCTATGTCTCCTGTTCTAGGCAAATCCTCCTTAACTTCTTTCTCAGCCCTGCCTGTTGCCCGTACGACAGCTTGGATAGCCAATTTCTCAGCGATACCGATTTCAACATTGACGAAGTTGGGATACAATCGTCCTTGAGTCAAGTAAACAATCTTATCCACGGTTCCTTTTGGAGTCACCTTGAGAAGATCAGCGAATAGGTCAGTCATCTCAAGTCTTTTTGCTGTAGCTTCAACTTCCTCGTAACACTTTGCGGCAAGAGAGAACTCCAATGAAGCTTCCCTTTGGTACTTCAGCAGATATGCTATTAAATCAAACTGCACATGCATTTTCAATGATGAACGAATAAAAGTTTACGTTAGCCACAATGGTGGATCTGGCACTAGAGAGAGGTGGCTGGATGGTTTGCTGAGCGTGAAATCCATAAGAGTGTGAGGGCTTGTCATACTTGAATGATGAATAAAGTCCGTGAGTTTTGTTGTGAGAACTTCTGACGGGCGAACTTACACAACTATCCTGCCTTGTGTAGGTTAGCCTTTTTGTCTGCTAGATTGGGTCGGATGGGTTTATGCCACAAGGTTTTAAGGAGCCGACATTAAATGGGTATGCGAGCGCATATGCTTCGCTCTTTGCGCACGAAACATGGTAGGAGTGAAAGTACATGGCGAAGATTCCTATTGATATTTCAGATCTACGCAAGAAAGCTGATGGAGATACTGTGAAAGAGTTGGCTGACTATTTAGAGGAGAAACTTGGAGTTGATTTTGAACTGACAGGTTCAGAGATTTTCATAAGCTACGAGGATGAGAATCCCATTTCAAGGACCTATCTTCGTGTTCTTCTCCGCAAGTTCCTTCACCGTAAGGAACTGAAGGAATTTCGTGTGATTGCTGGACAGGAAAAAGCCTTCATCATTAAAGAGAAGAAGATTTCTGCAATTGAGTAGATTCTCAACTTCGCTACTTTCCTGCAGCCACTGAGAAGATACCTGCAAGCAACACAGCGGCTCCGAACACGCAAATCAACGTAGGAACTTCTGTAAAGAACACCACTCCCAAGAGTGACGCACCTATAGGTTCAACTAGAGCCAATGTTGCAGTCTCAAAAGATTTCAGGTTAGAGAGTGAAGAGAAGTATAATGTATGAGCAGCTGCAGTAGGTAAGATGCCTAGCCCTATTAGAGGCAGTACAATTGCTGGATTGATTTGAGTCGTAAATGTGGTTCCAGTAAGAAGTGCAGTCGCACCGACCGTGAGAGCCGCTGCCAAATATATGAAAAGCATTGTGGGAAGTAGTGGTAATTGGCTTCGTCTCCCTCGTCCATAGTTAAGGTAGAAACCTTCAGCTAGTGCTGCGATGATCGCGCTCAAATCGCCTATCAGGTTTCCTGTCTCTCCAGCTTTTGAGTCGCCATAGACTATGATGCAGGCTCCGATAAGTGATAACATTATTCCTAGGAGTGCAAGTTTTGTCGGTTTTATTCTGTAAAGGAACATAGATATGACAAGAGAGAAGATAGGCGTGGTATTCACCAGCACTGTCGCGTTTAATATGCTTGTGCCTTTGACTGCGGAAACGAAGAAGATAAAATGGGCACCGAGGAGCATACCCAGCACAAAGAAATGTTTTACATTCCTGCGAATTAAGTTAATGCTCAACCGCGTTCGCACATTTTTGAAAATTAAGATTGCTATGATTAGTATACCGGATGCAATTATCAACCGCCATATCGCTATAGAGATTGTGTTTATGTCAGGTAATAGACGAATTAGGATCGCTGCGGTTCCGAATAGCATTCCGG
>DAOWHM010000137.1 GCA_030641425.1 Candidatus Bathyarchaeota archaeon
GTCAACTCAATAATGAAAATGAAACAGATGTAAATTGCTACAAATGCGATTGAGAGAGGTTGATAGCCAACAAATCCTTCAAAAGGAGCTACAACCATTGAGAATATTGAGAAGAGAATGTAGACAACTGCTGACTTGAATAAAGCTTTGCATAGCCTAAGAAATATTTTCTTCTTGTTGAATCTACTTACTTTTTTGTAGGTTAGGTTAATCATAGTCTATCACGATTGGACCATAGTTGAACATCGCTGTCTCTACGCGGATCTGAACTTGCTCGATGCTGGAAATCAGAGTTGGGTTAATGATTGCCTCAAGTTGCCCGTTATAGTTAGCTCCCGGAGGTACATCCATTGATACTGTTCCTTCACCTATCACTTGATATGCGCTGTTTATGAGTTCAACGCGGATGACTCCTGTTACGCTGAAGTAAGGCGAATGGTTTTCGAAGTTGATTGGCACCATCACCCCCAAGTGAGTAATGTTATAAATGTTGAACGTTGGATCGCCGGTTGCGAAGTTGTATAATGGTGCTCCCCAGGGTATGGTTGTGTTTGTTTCGAGTGAAAGTGGCACAAGATTGGCGTAGTTTAGTTGAGCTGAACCGAGTAGTGTGAAGTTTGAGTCATCAAAGAGGTATTCCATATTGGTCATGATTTCGTCGAGTGGCAGGCTGATGTTGTGGAGAATTGTTGCATTGTTTTGAGGGGGGATCTGTGACACATATGTGGTTGCTTCTGAGATTTGGTTGTTCTCATTATCTAATAGTAATGTGGTTACGTTTAGACCAGCTATAATGTAGTAACCTTCGTTGCCAATTGTTATGGGTAGCGTGATGGATAGATGTTCCTCTGTTAGATTTATCATTGGCTCCCCAAAGCCTATTTGAATTAGGGTGACTGAGTAAACGCATGTTATTGTGACCGCAAGTGCTAGTAGCCAAAAAAAACGTGTGGCCCAGCTCATGGCCCGTATTGACACGTTCATCTAGGTTTACTCTTCCACTTGGTTTTGGGGTGGAACTAGAATTGCTTGTGGTTCTCCGAGTTTAGGTTCAGGAGTAAGTTGTGTTTTAGATTCCGATGGAACTTCCTTGTGTGTGCGTCTTGTTTGTGGTCTTGGTTGTGACGTCCTTATTGTCCTAGCGATGGGAACATATCTCTGGTTTACTAATGGTATTCCTCTCACTGTAAGTAAGGATCCTATCCACCCCATTATGCCGAGATACATTAAATGTATGCACGCTTGGATGAGAGGTGCTAGGGCTTGCCCAAAAACTCTTGCCAAATCATCGGATGCGATTAAGCTGAGAGGGGTTTGAAGAAAAAGATATGCGTTTAGGAAAGTAAAGACTAGGAGGGATACGCCGACGAACAATATGATGATGCCGGTTAATTGAGGTTTGTTTTTTATTTTAAATTGCATATTCCGCATTCTCCATATTTTTGATGTGGGTATGTTTGTTAAACCGTATTAAATCTTCTGTAGCAATAAACAATATTCCCTTCCATGTTTCAAGTTGAAGATTACAACTAAATATACATTAAACATCTGAAACGCATTATTGCATTAACCACATACATTAGACTTCAGCTGCAAGAAGAAAGTCTATAAGACCCTATTTCAATATTTATAAAAGAGCCTTATCTGGATCAATATCGGTAGTTCATGGTTGGAGGATAGGATACACCCAAGGGAGAAAGGAGAATTGCTTAAAACATCTCTCCTCCAACCAATCATCTGGAACTAAAATCTAGAATTAAGTTCTATTTATCATCTAAGCCAAAAGCCAACATCTCCAGATTCTGAACAATCGTTGACTCCTCCTGAAGACCACCAGCACGCATGATGGAATGCGATGCATACACAAATCTGCCAAAATCATGAACCTGTGATTGTAAAAAATAACATACTTGGTATAGCAGTAGAAGCCAGAGTCAATTAAGCTTGTGCCAACAATGCTTTGGAAGCCCATAAAGAAGCCAAATTAAGGCTCTACAAAACGACAAAACGGTGATTCAATTGCCAAAACTTGAATTCCAAGTACGTAAGTATTATAAAATCAGAGTATGAAAATAGATTGTACATTCAGAAGAAAAAAGGAATCCGAGCAGGAAAATGTTGAGAGCCAGAATATTCCCAGTGTAATAGGAAGTATCCTTTTGTCAAGCTCTGGAGGAACCTTCGGAAAAGTTGTACGTAGTCGTGGTAAGGAGTCGGGAGTCTCCAAAGCTAGTAAAGCTTCTGAGATGGAGCGTTCTAAGATTTACTTGAAAGCTATGCCCCTCCGAAAACTCTCAGATCTGACTAAAATAAAAAGCGAGGTGGAGTCAGGCAACATACTCATCATAAAGGTGAGTCCCCTCGCAAACAAGAACGTTGAGGATATCAAAACAGCGGTTAACGAATTGTGTAGTTTCGCTGAATCTGTGGATGGTGACATTGCCCGTTTAGGAGAGGAAAGGATAGTGATCACTCCTTCGGGAGTACGTATATGGCGAGAGAAGGCTCTTTCACATAAAGAAGAAGTTCCTACCGCAGCCTAATTGTCTCCAAGATTTCAGGGGCCACAGCGTCAATTTTGAATCTCCTTCTCAGGAAATGAGTGACGCTTAGACATTTCGTCCTTTCACCGTGACAGACGATAACTTTTTCAGGTCTCGGGGTGACGCGACGGATGTAGTTTATTATCTGTCTTCTATCTGAATGCCCTGAAAAGCCCTCAATAGATTCGACTCGCAGCTTGACCCTAATCACTTGCATCTTGCCTTCATTGTTAAAGACAGACGCCTCGCCTAATCCCTTCTGTACGCGGCTACCGAGTGTGCCTTCAATTTGGTAGCTAACAAATATGATTGTGTTGAGTTTGTCGTGAGCTAGTCGCTTGAAGTAGTCGATAATTGGTCCTCCCTCAAGCATTCCAGCTGTTGCCATAATGATGCTCGGTTCACCTTCAACAATCTCGTCTCTTGCGCTTGGGTGTTCAACCATTGTGAAGTAATCAGATTGAAATGGGTTTATTCCCTCATGCAAGATGCTGTTTCTAACATTTCTTGCCAGATACTCAGGGTAAGCTGTGTGAATTGCCGTAGCTTCTGAGATCATTCCCTCGATGAAGACTGGAGCCTCCCTCATCAACCCTCTTTTCATGTACCCGTCGATTATCAACATAATTTCTTGAGCACGACCCACAGCCGGCACTGGAATCATGACTTTACCACCATGATCTAAAGTCTCGTTTATTACCGATGCGAGTTTCTCTTCAGCAGCAATTCTTGAAGGCATCAAATCATCAGGCGCACCGTACGTGCTCTCAGTGACAATCGTTTCAACCCGTGGAAAATCTGTGCTTGCTGCTTCGAGAAGTGTTGTTTTTCCATATTTATAGTCCCCTGTGACCACCAAATTGTGTAAGCCTTCTCCGATGTGTACGTGGATGACTGATGATCCTAAGATGTGGCCTGCGTTGTGGAGGGTTAATCGTATGTCAGGTGAGATATCAGTAACCGCTCCGAAGCGGAGAGGAAGAGTGTGGAGGACGCAGTTGCGGACATCTTTTTGGTCATAAGTAGCCATAAAGCCTTGTTTGTCTGCAACGTCAAGGTAATCTAGTTGTAGTAGAGTCATCAGGTTTGATGTTGGATCTGAACAGTAAACTGGACCATCATAGCCATATTTGAATAAGAAGGGGAGGAAGCCACAGTGATCGAGGTGTGCATGGGTTATTACGACAGCGTCGAGGGTGTCGATGTCAAATTGGGGGATGTCGAGGCGGGGAAAGGCATCAAGGGGGTTTGTTGAGCCGGGGTTTATGCCACAGTCTAGAAGTATTTGGCTTTCTCTAGTTTGCAGCAGCATTGCAGAGCGTCCCACTTGTCGAAATCCTCCAAGAGCTGAGATTCGCACGTCGCCTACTGCGTGGATTTTTGGGCGGTAGATTCTCTCTCCTATGTTTCGCAGCACTCTTCCTCGTTCTTTACTTTCTGAGTGAAGAAAGTAGCGCATGTGACTGATTATTTTTGATGGTATAGCTGAACTCCTCAAGATTCGGGGACGCCACTTCGTTTCTCGTACGATCTTCTGCAGTACTGCTCCATTCTTCCCTATTACTAAGCCTGGTTTCTTTGAGTCAATTATGACCTCGCCTAGGCTTGGATCGAAGTTTATGCTTGTGATCTCAGCTTCTTTAGGCACGGTCTCTTCAACTGTCTTCTTAGTCTCTTCCTCTGGCAATCTCACAGAAGGATCTGATCTCACCACAATTCTCTTGCGGATCAAGCTGACTATGTCTGCAATGATGGAACTCTGTTCGATCAAAATTTCCGGTCGCTTAGTATAGACCGCTAAGGCTGGCCCTTCAAATTCTATTCGAGTGACTTCTGCTTCCTTAGGAATTTTTTGCAGAACAATTTGGCTAACTTCTAGCTTACTCTTGCCGCCTGTAGTCACTCTTTTCTCCTCAACTCAGACTTCGTCTCCGCTATGTTTGCTTTCTCTTCGTCAGTTAATTCACGGTATCCATCCTTACCGATGACTGCAAGGTCGAAACTATCACCGCTTGCCGAGTTTCTCTTCATAGCGGCTTGCAGTGCATGAACTGCGACTGGTAGCATCTCACTTGTTGGCGTTCCTTCTCGATATTTATCTTCGAGTACGCCATAGGCGACTGGAGATCCTGAGCCCGTGGCAACACATTTTTCTTCGACCAAGCTTCCGAGGGGGTCTAATGAGAATATGTGAGTACCTGAATTGTCAATTCCCCCAACTATTACTTGAGCGATTAAGGGATAGTAACGTGAGGAAAAGAGAAGGTTTGACAGTAGTCTAGAAGCAGATTTAATAGGTATTGGTCTCCCGAAACTTATCTTGTAAAGCCTAGCATTTACGACTAGTATGTCGACAAGTCTTTGCGCATCAGCGACACTTCCGGATATGGTCATGGCGACGTGGTCATCTATCTTGTATATTTTCTTCCCTTTTTTATGGGCAATGAAGGTTCCCATAGTTACCCGAGTGTCAGATGAGAGGATTATCCCATCATTGCAGACTAAGCCTATGGTAGTAGTACCTTTAAGTACTAATTGATTTGATATTTCACGCATTTCCAAGTCTCCTGGAAAATTTAAAACTCTGCTTACAGTTGTCCTTCAAAGGAAGGCGTCGCAATTATACTTTACCGACTAGTTTAAAAAGATTTCGTGACCATTAATAATGGTTGGAAACTCCCTGCAACTCAATCGAAACGTGATTGCTTTGACTCTACAAATTCACCGAATGCAGCTTCCACGGGAAGTCATTGTTGGGAAGGGAACACTAGATCAAGTAGTCCCTGTCTGCAAAAAACTTGGGTTCTCAAAGTCCGCCTTGGTAGTAACAGGAGTCAATACCTACAAAATCGTGGGCTACAAGGTTATTGACTTACTTACAGATTCAGGAATAAATGCAAGTCATCTGATTGTTTCATCTTCCACAATGAATGAGGTGGACTCGGTTAGAGAGAAAATCCGAGAGCTAAATCCTCAGGTTGTCTTAGGTGTAGGAGGGGGAACAAAGATTGATCTTGCTAAGCTCAGTGCTGCCCATCAACACCTCCCTTTTATCAGCGTACCTACAACTGCATCCCATGATGGGATTGCAAGCCCTCTGGCGTCGATAAAGGATTCCCAGAAACTCTACTCAATCATGGCTCAAGCACCTATGGCTATAATTGCAGACACAAGCATAATTGTTAAGGCTTCTCATCGCTATTCTGCAAGTGGATGTGGTGATGTACTTGCCAAGTTCACCGCAGTCCAAGATTGGCTTCTTGCTCATAAGGCTAAGGAAGAATACTATGGTGAGTACGCAGCTAGCTTAGCTATTATGAGCGCCAAACTTGTTTCTAGAAACGCTGACTTGATTAAGCGATCAAATGAAGAAGGGTTAAGAGTCCTGATAGAGGCGCTCATAAGTTGTGGGGTTGCCATGAGCATAGCAGGCAGCAGTAGACCCAGTAGTGGTTCAGAACACCTGTTCAGTCATGCATTGCACTCAATTGCTCCTGGTCATGCATTGCATGGGGAGATGGCAGGTGTAGGCACCATAATGATGGCATACCTCCACAATCTAAACTGGGAACGCATCAAGTCGAAGTTAGAAAAAGTAGCCGCTCCAACAACAGCTGATGACCTGAAAGTAGAATCTCGGGATGTAGTTGATTCATTGCTGAAGGCCAAAACTATCCGACCAGATCGCTACACGATCTTGGATGAGAAAAAACTGACGCATAAAACAGCTAAGACTCTTGCGAAGAAGACTGGAGTGATTTAAAGGACGTTTTACTTCTTCTGTCTTCCGCCTTTTTTTGCTGCTTTCTTCATCGCTGGTTTCTTCTTTGATTGTTTCTTTTTGGTTGGTTTCTTTTTGGTTGAGGTCTTTTTAGGGGTTTCTTGCCTTTTGGGGGTTAAGAATGTTTCAACGAATTCCACTTTAGTGATTGTTGGAAAGAAACGTTGTATATCTACAGTTATCCCTCTTTTTGCTATTTGAAGTCCTTCTATGTAGAAGGCTTCTTTTGGAACCTGTATTATGGCTTCATCCTTCCCGAGATTTATCGTGAACGTGCCGATTTCTAATATTAGTATACGTCGGTGAATCAGAGCGTGGATTTTGTCCTCCTGTGTTCGAAGTTTCTTTTTGGCCGTGACTTCATAAATAAGAGTCTTACCTGCTAATGGCGGGTTGAAGTCCAATTGAACCCTACCAGCGCCCATCGTTCTTATTGTAGCCAGCTTCTTTTCGTATTCGATTTGCATTCCTAGTCTTGGCATTATTCCTTTGTCTCTAAGCCTACGTA
>DAOWHM010000005.1 GCA_030641425.1 Candidatus Bathyarchaeota archaeon
AGAAGAACTCATTAAAGCCCATGAAATGAAACAAAGTGATGCAGCCAACTTACTAGGAATAACTCAAACTGCGATAAGCAAATACATACATCACGTACGAGGAAGAACTCTATCAATGGAAGGAGAAAGTAAAGTAACACAGAATATTGAAGAAACTGCCATCGCACTAGTTAATAGAGCCCTCAGCCCAAGAGATCTACCTTTGAGGATTTGCAGTACTTGTAAACTCATCAGGAAACAAGGCCTCATGTGTAAGCTATGCAAGCGCGCCAACCCAACCTTGAACGTTGAGGAATGTAACTTGTGCATTACCTCTTCCTGTAACCCTTCAGAGCATACACACTAGAAAAATGCACTAATCAAGAAAGAACTAAACAATATACTCATGACAAAAGCCCCAAAGCCTGCCAAGATTGCTTTGCTCCATGACAGTTCAACCAACTTTTTCAGAGAGACAGCACACAAAATGGTGACCCAACCATAGTACAAAAGATTGAGATATGAAATCGGAGCACCCCAGTTTGTTTGATAGATGGAAATGTATTCCTGGATTGATATGTTAGCGGGAATGTATAGTGAGGGAAGAAAGAGAGACATTAGTGCAATGGCACCTAAGTAGATGATGGAAGCTGAATACACATATCCAACATAATTGAACAGGTCCTTAAACGAGCCAGTCCATTTAGAGAAACTTCTCATGATAAGCAAAAGAACTCCGGCTAGTATTAACCATTCCATAAAGAAGTTGACACTGTGGCGTACAACAGACAGGAGCTGCAAATCAAACCCATATGTAGAGGATGATGACACGTACTTCCCGAAAAATAACCCGTCAACTTTGACTGAAAGATTCTGCAAGTCTGACCATGTTGACTGAAAACCTATTCCGGTGATGTCGTCCCAGTTTTGGGTAGTGCCAGTTTCAGTCCAGTTATCAGTGTTCAAGTCCACTGTAACATTTGTCCAAACACCAACATTATCCTCCAACAAGGGTAGAATGTCCAGTTCAAATCTGTTAGCATTGTAATTTCCTGAGAATAGCTGAAGAATAGCGGTCGTCGGTCTTTCAGGACCCAGAATCTTAATTCCAAAAGATAAGCGACTGTGTTCACCCTCAGAACAGTTTATGCTGCCAATTTCGGTCAGATGCATCCACATCTGTGAGTCATTAGAAGCAGCTGATACACTGTAGTTGCCTGAAATGTAGTCATTGTCATCAAAGGTTATCTCACCTGTGGAGTTCCACAAGAATGTAGAGCTGTAAGATTCCTCGGTCCATAGATCGTTCTCGGGTGTTGGAAACTCAAGGAAGAACTTTGAGGCGCTTAAATTTTGAATGCTGAAGAACAGAGGTAAGGTTATCAGCAAAATCAGTATTGGTCCTTTAATATTGGGCTTCTTGCTAATTTCCTCAAATGCCTTCATTGGCGAATAGAGAACCTTCAATATCAACTTAGCAAACTGCAGCAACTCTTCCTGTCTGTTGTCCTCGCCCAAATGATTATCCCTCATCAAGAGCTAAGATGCCTGCATCCCACGTTTAAGTCTTCTATATGTGCTGTAATCCACGTAGTATACGAATTCACTCTCTGCTTGGTGCTTTATCGTGAAATTCTGTTTAGATCTTTTGTCCAATATCTGGCTTGTTGTGACGAAAGAGTAGGCATCACTTCCAGCTCCAGATCCATAGCTTGCAACTAAAATCCTTTCATCTGGTTCAGCTATATCTAGCACCGAGGCTAGACTAATTGGTGCACAGCCGGAATATGTATTCCCAAATCTCGAAACTTGCAGTGCTGGTCTAAACTGCTCATCCTTGAAACCTAAGGCCTTCGCGACACGAGTAGGAAATGCGGTGTTAGGCTGGTGGGCAACAAAATAGTTCACATCTCGTGGTTCAAGCCTTAACTTCTCCATTAATCTCTTGACTGCTTTTGTCACGTGTTTGAAGTAAGCTGGTAAGCCTGTGAATCTGCCTCCATGGCTTGGGTATGGTTGGAGGTCCCTCCTCCAGAAGTCTGGTGTGTCCGACGTGACTGAAGTCCAACCTTCAAATTGGGCGATGACATCGTACATCCCGAAGATAAAGGCACAAGCTCCATAGCCTACGAAGAAGTCTAACTCGCCTCCTGGTTCACCGCGTGGAGCGGACTGGGAGTTGTCGGTTCCGATAACCATGGTATTAGACTCAGATGAATCAGGATAATACACCAAGGAGGCAGCATCTTTGAACATGCTTGTGGCTGCTTTGCAGGCGAATTCTGTATCTATAGCGTCTACGCATTGGACACCTTCCGCTGTTTCTTCTTCTCCAAGCTTCAGAACTTGAGCTACCTTGGAAGCTATTGGTTTGACAGCATAGGGATTGGACTCTGAACCTACATACACCTTGCTGATAATCCTATGGTCGACTCCAGAGTGAATTAGCGCCATCTTTCCCGCTTCAACAGCTGCTGTCATAGCATCCTCGTCTAGGAAGGGAACAGAACGTTCAATAGCTCTTTCCTTAACTCTGAATTTGGAAAGGTAAGCTCCATATCCAACGATTCCAGGTCTTTCATACTTCTTGGAAGGCTTAACAATTCTATAGTCTTGATAGGGATAATATTCGTCAGAGAAGGAAAACGCTAGGGAGATCGTTGGCACAATCCCACTGGGTTCCACTGCATGCCTTCGCCTAAACCTCGGCACCACCGTCCTACCTTCTAGATCGTCAAGAGCGATTGATTCATCTCCTATAAGATAATCAGTTAATCTACCAGGAAAACGAACCTTACCATCATGGAAGGTGACTATACCATATACATAGGGCCCCAACTTCCTAAACTTGTTAGTTGGTTCATTTACGATGGTGCAGACTTCAAGGGTACCCTCGTCATAGAAGAAATCTATTCTATCCATCTTTCCAAAGCTTTCCCTCCCACAGGCTCCACAATAGTCTCTGATGTTGAAGTATTCCTTGCCACAGAAACTGCAGCGGCTACCTCGCAACCTATCTCCGATATAAGCAACTCGTCGCTCAATCGGCTCGCTACTCATGCATCAATTCCTCCCCAGTATGTAAACGTAGGCCTTTGTGCCAAACCCTTCCAGCTCATGGACACAACCATATCTCAATTCACTATCTGCCTTCACTTGTCTCTCTCCAGCCTCCTGCCGTAGCTGTTTAAAAACTTCAAAAACCTCCGCGCCCCCCGTAGCACCCAACGGGTTCCCATCAGCTTTTAGTCCTCCATTGACATTAACGAAAACTTGTCGACCGTCAAATTCATAAAATTCTTTAGTTTCCTCCCAGCCTGAGTGAACATCCATCCACGATTTGCCCTTCTCACTGAAGCCCAAATCCTCCAAGGATATCAGACCCATCATCGTAGATTGATCATAAAGCTCCAAAAGTGAAATATCCTCCAACTGAACATTCGTAGTCTTAATAGCATCTCTCATTGCAAGCCTAGTAGCTGCGAAGCCAGTTAAATCTCTCCGAGAAGGGAAGGTAATGTAGTCTGTAGCTAGGGAATAACCCAAGACATACACTGGTTTGTCTGTGTAAGACTCAGCAAGCTCTGAGGTTGTTAATACTAAGGCAGCAGCACCGTCAGAGATTGGTGCAAAGTCGAGAAGCCCCAAAGGTCTTCTAGTAGCAGTTCTAGCTTTCTTGACTGATTCAACTGTGATTTCCCTGTGAAATTGAGCGTACTTGTTTTTCATTGCGCTGTGGTGGTTCCTCACTGAAAACTCCGCTAATGCATCTGCAAAAGTGGCAAGTGATTTCCCTGTGATTCCATACCGTTTGATATAAGCTCTGAACATAAGGTCATGGTTCGCCTCTGGTGTGCAACCAGCATAGTAGCTCCATGGATCCTCCAAGAGCATGAGGTCATCCCTGATCTTATCCCATCGATCAGTCATCTTCTCAATCCCCCCTACTAGGACGAGGTCATACTTCCCTGCTTGGACAGCATTACAGGCATTTGAGAGAGCTGAGCCAAAGGAACGTGTAATCTCCATAGGAATATTTAGCTCAAGCAATTCAGATAGAAAACCTTCTTCAAGTCCTATTTTGTTGGTTATTGGAAGAAAATAATCTGAAAAGTGACAAGCATGTAGATCACTACGCTCAATATTCGCCGAGCCCAAGGCTCCAAGTCCAGCTTCCCAAACTAGGTCTTCAGGTTCTCGCTCATAGTGCTCCCCAAATGAGGTTCTGCCCACACCAACTATAGCAGGACATTTCGCCTTCATGATGATACCGACACTTCCTAGAACTCTTACCACTAAAATGGAGGTCTTCCTTAAGTGTTTGC